>JAZRHG010000015.1:0-4445 GCA_045644625.1 Faecousia sp. | reverse complement strand
TCAATATAAAAGCAATTTTCTATAAAATACTGCACCCTTTTCGTTATATTTTAGGGTTTGTATTATTGGTTTCAAAAGAATACAAAAAAGACAGTCACCCATCCGGGTGGCTGTCTTTTGTCATTAGAGCGTTCTTACTTGCACCTGGGGGCGAATTTTTGCAATATCTTCTGCGGTAGGGGGGAGGGAGCCTGCGCTTAAGCAGGCGGCGGTGCCGTAGGCTACGGCAGTTTGCAAACAGATAGCAGCATCTTCGCCCTTTTGCGATGCGGCAATGAACCCTGCCAGCGTACTGTCACCTGCTCCAATGGTAGAAAAGGCGTTTACCGCAGGGGGTGTGGCAATATAACAATCGTCACCTTGCAACAGAAGTGCACCTTGTTCGCCCAAGGACACCATCACATTCGCAATGCCGTGTTCGGCAAAGATGCGGGCTTTTTCTGCTGCTTCGGCGATGGTGTTTACGGAACAATTCAGATATTCTGAAATTTCTTCCTGATTGGGCTTTATCAGCCAGGGCGCGATTTCAAAAATGTCATTCAGGGAGAAGGATTTGGAATCCAGTACGATTTTGGCGCCTTGCCCTTGCAAATCCTTTAGAAAAGTCTTAATTTTTTTCATAGACATACCGGATGCCACTCTGCCGGTAAAGGTGACAACAGTCTCGGCGTCTATCTCCATAAGCGCGGCAACCTCAGGCAGGAGCGCATCATCAACGGGGAAACCGGAAAAACTGATGCGTGTCTCCGGTGCGTCGGCGCAGTGCAGGGTAAGATTTTCCCGAATGCGCCCCGGCTTTTCCAAAAGCAGGGTATTCAGACCGGCAGAAATCAGCTCCGCCTTAAATTCTGCGCAGTTGTCCTTGCCCAAAACCACGATGGCTGTATTGTCTGTGCCGCCATTTTGCAGGGCGCGGCTTAAGTTCACACCTTTGCCGCCAGCCTCGCGGGAGGCGACGTTTGCCAGGTTTTCGTGAAAAGGGGCAAAATGTTCCGCATAAGCATGAACATCGTAGGCAGGGTTTAAGGTGATGGTGTAGATTTTCATAGCAGTTTCCTCTTTGCAAAAAGTTGTTTTCATTATAGCCGAAAAATGCAGAAAAAGCAATATTCTCCAATAATCTGCAGGGGGAAGCTGGGGGATGTTGGATGCATTTGACAGACGGTGTAAATGCTATGGAATATTTTATGGAGATACCCCAAAAATTCTGTCGTTTTCCTGATTTGTTTCCATTTCATTGCAAAGCACATTGACAGATTGTCTCCAATGCGTTAATATTCAAGTGTCACAAACTCGCGGAGTGCGGGCTTTATAGAATTGAGAATTATTACCACAAGTAGCAATTAGGAGGAAAATGTAATGGCGGCAAAATTTGCATACGCACAGTGGCCTTGGGGTGCCACTACAAAGGAAGAGTTCATCGCAGCTTGTAAGGATTTGTCCGAGGTTGGCTTCGAGTATTTTGAGAGTGTTAAGACCTTTATCGACACCTTCAAGGATGACATCAACGAGTTCAAGGGCATCACTGAGGAATACAACCTGCGTCCCATCAGCTTCTATTTCCACCTGACCGGCGATCACGACGCTGATATTGCTGAACTGAAGGATAAGATCGGCTTTGTGGCTGCAAACGACATCAAGACCATCTGTGTTCAGGCTGCCGGCTCCAAGACCAAGGCAACCCAGGAAGATCTGGATTACTCCGTTAAGCTTCTGCACGAGTATGGCGAAATCTGTGCTGACTACGGCGTTCTGCCCTGTATCCACCCCCATATCAACACCGTGATTATGTATGAGCCCGAGATTGACTTCATTATGCAGAACACCAATCCCGACCTGGTTGGCTTCGCACCCGACACTGCGCACTTGACTGCCGGTGGCTGCGTGCCTGCTCAGATTGCTGAGAGATACAAGGACAGAATCAAGTTCACCCACTTGAAGGACCTGGTTGGTGAAGTGGATGTCGGCGGCGTTGAGTACGGCGTTGAGGTTTACACCAACTTCCGTGAGCTGGGCGAAGGCGAAGTGGACTTCAAGAGCTTCTTCGATGTACTGAAGAGTGTCAACTACGACGGCTACCTCTGCCTGGAGCTGGATATCACTCGCTACACCAACAAGGACAGTGCCAAGATGAATCTGGACTTCATGAAGAAGAACTGGTAATACATAAGCGGAGAAGCGATTGCTTCTCCGCTTTTCGCATGTCAAAAGATAGACTGCAGAGGTCAAAGAAACGCCAAAGACAAACAACTCGAACCTGTCGGCGTACATAGGTACGGTAAGGTTCGAGTTGTGCAGTAAGTCAAAACATATTGCGTAGCAAGCACTTTTGCAATCCTTCAGTCAAAGACAGAGTTTTTTGCAAGCTGCCTTTACACAAGGGTGTCTTTTGGACGCGCTATATAAAAACTATGTTTTGACGGTTTGGTGTTTCTTTGACACTCTGAAAAACGGAGAAGCAAATGCTTCTCCGTTTGTTTATCCATGTTTGATTAATCTTCTGTACTGCCCCGGGGGAGTGTTGGTGATTTCCTTGAATACTCTGGAAAAAGATTTGGAATCCTTAAAGCCTACCATTATGGCGATATTGTCGATTGTTAAATCTGTTTCGGTTAACAGATAGCAGGCAGTGTTGATTCGATAGTTATTCAGGAAAGCGTGGAAACCCATACCGGTGAACTTCTTGAAATTCTTGCAGAACACACTTTTTCCGTAACCGGTCTCTGCTGCAACATTCTCAATGCGCAGGTCCTCGTGATAGTGATAGTAAATCAGCTCCAGCGCTTTTTCCATATGCTGTGTGCTTTTCTTCATCTGCACAGAGTTTGCCAATAGGGCATTTTTTGCCACTGTGGCGCAGAGTTTGTAGATTTCTCCGTAGACGGCCATATCCGATGCGGGCGTCATAATGTTTTCCTCAGCCAGCAGATTTTTTATGCATGCGTGGAGGTTCGCATAGAAATCGGAATTGTCTTTTTTTACTACGGGGTTCTTCAAAGCAATGCCGGAAATGTGCTTAAAATGGGATTTTAAAAACATCGGGCCAACTTCCAAAAGAAGAATTTTTGTGGGCTCGGATACGAGGTATTCGTGAACGATATTGCTGCCGACCAGGACGATGTCACCTTTGCTGACTTCGAACTTCTGACCGTTTTGAACCAATCTATATTGTCCTTCTAAGCAGTATGTGAGCTCTAATTCCACGTGGAAATGCGGCGGATGATCAATCAGAGGCACGGTTTTCAACACATAGGGAAAATTGCCGCTGATCAATTGTTGTTGTAACATAATCTCACCTCACTAAAATTTTAGCAAAAATCCATTATGCTGTCAACTCAAGATGAGAAATTCGCCATAAATGAGGGAATACGAAGACTTTTTGCGGTATTCAAAAGGGGAATATCACTTTACAATTTCTGCCTTCAATGGTATTATTAATATACAAACATAAAATAATTATGGAGGATATATACTATGTTTAGAGTAGGACAACTTGAAATTGATGCCGTTAAGAGAGTTGTGGATACCACTGATCTGTTCCGCGTCAACGACGGCAACAAGGAAGTAGACCACTTTGAAAGAGAATTTGCTGAGAAGCTGGGTGTGGAGTACGCTCTGCTGCTCAACGGCGGTACCATGGCTCTGGTTGCAGCTCTGGTTGGCTTGGGCGTAAAGCCCGGTGACGAAGTTATCGTTCCCGGCTACACCTTTATGGCAACTGCAAGTGCAGTACTGGCTGTGGGTGCTATCCCTGTTCTGGCTGAAGTCGACGAGACCCTGACTCTGGATCCCGTTGACGTTGAGAAGAAGATCACCAAGCACACCAAGGCTATCATTCCCGTACATATCTGCGGCTTCCCCGCAAATCTGGATACTCTGTGTGCGATTGCTAAGAAGCACAATATCTACCTGGTTGAGGATGCTTGCCAGGCTGACGGCGGCTCCTACAAGGGCAAGCGTTTGGGCACCATCGGCGATGTCGGCTGCTTCAGCTTCAACTACTTCAAGCTGATTTCTTCCGGCGAAGGCGGCGGTATCGTCACCAACAACCGTAAGGTTTACGAGCGCGCTCTGATCTACCACGACGGTGGTGCTGCTTTCAGACCCTACTCCGGCGACCTGAGCGAGCCCGTGTTCATCGGCGCTCAGCTGCGTGCTCACGAGCTGCAGGGCGCATTTATGCGCGCACAGTTGAGTCGTATGGACGGCATCATTGAGGACCTGCACAAGGTTAAGAAGGCTATCATTGACGGCGTTTCCGACCTGCCTCAGCTGAAGCTGGCTAAGTCCAACGATCCCGAGGGCGACCTGGCTACTACTTTGGCCTTCACCTTCGACACTGAGGAAGATGCTCTGACCTTCACCGGTGCTGTGAAGAGCTGGCGTCCCTACGACAGTGACAAGCACGTGTACATCAACTGGACTCCCATTCTGGAGCACCGCGG
>JAZRHG010000014.1:0-10190 GCA_045644625.1 Faecousia sp. | reverse complement strand
AAAGATGTTCTTACGACCTGCAGCAGACCACTGGTCAACATAGTCGGCCATGGGGCTGGAGGGAGTAATGGGGTAGATGCCAGCAACCTCAGTAAAGGCATAGCTGACGTGAGCGGCAGCGGTATTGCCGTCCATTGTTTTAAACTTTCTTGCCAAAATGAATTACCTCCTAAATTATTCAATTTACAACTCTTGTATCATAACACTTTTTTTGTCGTTTGTAAAGCGGTTTTCGGTAAAGAAATCGTAAAAAACATAGGAATGTCAACCATTTGTGGAGAAAAGTGCAATTATGGTAAAAACTTGCCGAAAAAAGAATTGTGTTTTTCAGAAGGATGCGGTATGATAGACGAAAAAGGAGATGACGGAATGATTTGCAGTATCCATACCCTGGCGGTAAACGGCATTCGCGGACATGCCATTACTGTGGAATGTTATATTTCAAACGGACTGCCTGCGTTTGACATTGTAGGTCTTCCGGATATGGCAGTCAAAGAGGCAAGAGAACGGGTCCGCGCTGCGGCAAAAACAAGCGGTCTGAAATTCCCCACGGGGCGTATCACCGTGAATTTGGCACCGGCAAATCTGAAGAAAATGGGCACCCACTATGACCTGCCCATACTTTTAAGTATTATGTGCGCTTGCGGCGCAGTCCGCAGACCCAGCTCCAGATGCGCATTTTTAGGGGAAGTGAGCTTAGACGGTCAAATTCGTCCGGTCAGCGGTGTGCTGCCTATGGCGATTGCCGCCAAGCACGCCGGTTTTGAAAAGCTGTTTGTACCGGCTGAAAATGCTGCGGAGGCAACCCTTTCCGCCGGCGCAGCCATTTATCCGGTTTCCACAGTTGCGGAGCTTGTCCGTGTGCTAAGCGGGGAAGCCATCATCGAAGAAGAACCCATTTGGGTGCCGGAGCACACCGGAAAAGAGATTTTGGATTTCAAGGACGTGATGGGGCAAGAAAACGCCAAACGGGCAATGGAAATCGCAGCTGCCGGAAGCCATAACATTTTACTTATTGGACCTCCCGGCTCCGGTAAAAGTATGCTCAGTAAGCGCCTGCCGTCCATTTTGCCGGATATGACCAGGGCCGAGGCGTTGGAAGTGACGCAGATTTATTCGGTGCTCGGAATGCTCTCGGAAAAAGAACCTATGGTGATGCAGCGCCCCTTCCGTTCGCCCCACCACACGGTGTCCAGTATGGGCCTTGCCGGTGGCGGCACAAATCCCAAGCCGGGTGAAATTTCTATGGCACATAAGGGTGTGCTGTTTTTGGATGGGCTGCCGGAGTTTAAGAAGGATACCTTGGATATGATGCGGCAGCCTTTGGAAGATGGTGTTGTCACCATTTCCCGTGTTTCCGGCACAGTCAGCTATCCGGCGGAATTTATGCTGGTCTGCGCGATGAACCCCTGTAAATGCGGTTGGTACGGAGACCCCTCCGGTCGGTGTACCTGTTCGCAGTTTGCGGTGGACACCTACCGTAATCGGGTATCCGGTCCGCTGTTGGACCGCATCGATATTATCATCGAAGTACCGGCAGTGCCTTATGAGGATTTGCAAAGACGGCAGGAGGCGGAATGCTCGGAAAGCATTAAGCAGCGCGTTAATGCTGCACGGCAGATACAAAACCGCCGCTTCGGGGAAAGCTCCGGTATGTGCAACGCACGAATGGGACCCAATGAATTGCGGCAATACTGTGCTTTAGACAGTCAATCTGCAGACCTGATTCGGCGCGCCTTTGATGTGTTCGGTTTGACTGCCCGCAGCTATGACCGGATTTTGAAGGTGGCAAGAACCATTGCAGATTTAGAGGGCAGCAGAAATATTACTGCTGACCATATTGCGGAGGCGGTTCAGTACCGCACAGTGAATCTATAGAAGTTAGGAGAAATAACGTGAACGAGATTTTCTTATTAAAGTTAGGCGAAATTGTGCTCAAAGGCGCCAATAAACGCCAGTTTGAGGATAAATTGCGGCAAAACATTCGCCGCAGAATGAAGGCTTACGGAAACTTTGATGTGTATATTATGCAGTCCACGGTTTATGTGCAGCCTATGGACGAAGAAGCGGATGTGGACGGTGCTTGGGAGGCTTGTCGTAGCATTTTTGGCTTGGTCAGCCTTTGCCGTTGCCGCGCCTGCGAAAAGGATTTGGATAGTATTTATAACGCCATTGAGGCCTATTTGGGCGATGATTTGGATTGCGCAAAGTCTTTCAAGGTGGAGTCCAAGCGTTCCGACAAATCCTTCCCCTTGACATCCATTGGCATTTCTCAGGAAATCGGCGGCCGACTGGCAGAGGCACACCCCACCTGTGAAGTGGATGTGCACCATCCGGAATACACGGTGTATGTGGAAGTGCGGGATTTGGCTGCCTATGTCCACGGACCTGCTGAGCCCGGCGCAGGCGGTTTGCCCACCGGTGTGGGCGGTCGGGCAATGTGTCTGCTTTCCGGCGGCATTGACTCTCCGGTGGCTGCCTATATGATTGCCAAGCGGGGTGTGGAAATTGAGTGCGTCCACTTTTTCTCCTATCCCTACACCTCCGAGCTTGCAAAAAACAAGGTGATGGAGCTTGCCCGTCTGGTCACCAAATACTGCGGCAGAATGACGGTGAATATCGTCAGCTTCACCCAAATTCAAGAGGCAATCCGGGATAACTGTCCGGAAGAATTTTTCACCTTGATTATGCGCCGGTTTATGATGGAAATTGCGCAGAGAATTGCCAAGGATGACGGCTGCAAAGCCCTGATTACCGGCGAAAACCTGGGACAGGTGGCAAGCCAAACAATGGAAGCTATGGCGGTCACCGGTGCGGTGGTGGATATTCCGATTTTTATGCCCCTTGTTGGTATGGACAAAGAGGAAATTATTTCTATTGCCCGTAAAATCGGCACAATGGAAACGGCAATTTTGCCTTACGAGGACTGCTGCACCGTCTTTACCCCCAAACACCCCAAGACCAAACCCACCTTGGGACAGGTTACCCACGCAGAGCGGAATTTGGACCGGCAGGCGCTGATTGACGAAGCGCTGGCAAGTGTAGAAAAGATTACGGTGAAGTACAGTGATGAAGCTTTCCTGTGATGTAATTGATGCCTTGCAGGGTTGCACACTTGCAACGGCAGAAAGCTGTACCGGTGGCGGTATTGGCGCAGAACTCACCGCTGTGCCCGGCAGCTCCAAAGTCTATAAGGGCGGAATTATCAGCTATACCAATGCGGTAAAAATAAACCAGTTAGGTGTGTCCGCAGAAACCCTGAATAGGGAAGGGGCGGTATCCGCTCCCGTTGCCGAGGCGATGGCATCCGGTGCCCGTGAAAAATTGCAAGCGGATATTGCGGTATCCGTGACCGGTCTTGCCGGCCCTGATGGGGATGAATTCGGCAATCTTGTAGGCACGGTCTATATCGGCTATGCCGATGAAAACAAGGTGATTTCCCGAAAATATCTGTTTTCCGGCTCTCGGCAGGAAATTCGCAATCAGGCGATAGAAGCATCTCTTAAAATGATATTGGAAAATCAATAAAAAAGAACTCCCCGAAATGCCATTTCGGGGAGTTTGCTTATTTACTTGCGGCTACATAAAGACGGATTGCTTGCTCTACACAGTCTGCCATATTTTGTTTTGCGTTCTTCGGATTCATCGCATCGTCTAAAGTACAGGGAGTCCGTACGATAGGGAAGAAGGCGTCAATGCCGTGTTCGTTGCAGGCAACCGCTTCCCGGGTAACGCAGCCGGAGAAACCAATCACAGGTTTATCATACTTTTTGGCAAGTCGGGCGATACCCACAGGCACTTTGCCCATAACGGTCTGCCCGTCCAGTCTGCCTTCACCGGTAATGACCAAATCTGCTTGAGAAATCGCCTGCTCAATTTGAATTTTATTGAGTATCAGTTCAATTCCGGATTGCAGCTTGCCGTTTAAGTAAGCAAGAAATGCAAAACCCAAACCGCCGGCTGCACCGGCACCGGGAAACTCCGGATCAGCATTGGGATTAAGCGCTTTGGTCAGTTCGGCATAACGGGCGATTGCTTTGTCCATTTGGGGGATTTGCTCCGGTTTCGCGCCCTTTTGGGGAGAGAAAATAGCGCTGCAGCCAAGTTCGCCGCACAAGGGATTTTTTACATCGCAAGCAATGCTGAACTTGCAGTCTTTTAATTCCGGAATAACATTCTTGTCACAGATGCTGTGCAGTTTTTCCAAGGCTGCAGCACCAAACCCAATGTCGTTTCCATTTTCGTCTAAAAATGCGAAACCCAATGCCTGCAACATACCTACACCACCGTCGTTGGTGGCACTGCCGCCGATTCCGATGAGAAACTCCCGGCAACCGGCGTCAATTGCATCCTTAATCATCTGACCCACACCATAGGTGGTAGCCACCATCGGGTTTAGTTCCTCTCTTTTCAGCAGTGCAATACCGGAAGCGGCGGACATTTCCATAATTGCCAAATTTCCGGCAATACCGTATGTGGCGGTAATATCTCGCATCAGGGGATCTTTTACGGAAACAGTCTTATATGTACCGTTCAAATGAGAAATCAGGGCATCAACCGTACCCTCGCCGCCATCGGCAATGGGCATAACCTGAATTTGGGCATCCGGCAAACACCGCTGGATACCTGCAGCGGCAGCATTGCCGGCTTCCAAAGAAGTGATGCTTCCTTTAAAAGAGTCGATTGCAATTACAATTTTCATATCATTCACCTTATTTCAGAACCATAACACCAACACCGTCGGGAATAGCGACCACAGTGGGATCATCTTTCTTCAAAATACTATGGGCGATTTCCAGTGCTTCATCCAAGGAATGAGCAGGTGTCATATGCATATTGCGGATGGTTTCGTCATCCATTGCGGAAATATAAATAACCGTGTATTTCATTAAGATACGCAACAGAATCTGGGTCTGCCACTGGTCGGGGATGGTCTCATTTCTGCCGCGGGCAAGAAACTGTGCCATAGTCTTGGTGATGTCCGGCTCGTCGGCAAGCTGGTGATAGAAATGGTCACCGCCGATACCATCGTTGGAGGCGGCCATCATAATGATCACACCGCCGTCTTTAACAGTAGCTTCTGCAGCTGTCATACCTTTAACCGCCTGATAAACATTTTGATCCAAGGGATAACCGCCGTTGGTGGTGATCACGATGTCAGCAGGAATTGCCTTTGCGCCACACAGACTGGACAGAAAATCCGTGCCTTTCTTGTGTGCCTGCGCTACATCGCCGGCAACTGCATAAATAGCCTCTTTTTCACCATTGAGCACAACATTGACAATAAAAGAAAGTTTTGCTTGCTTGGCTGCCCAAAGCATATCGGCGTGAATGGGGTTGTTTTCCAAAACGCCGGTTCTGGCGTTTTCGTTGTCGATAAACTCCGAGCAGTGGTTGGCCAAAACGGTGGAACGACCGGCAATGCCGGGTAGCACACTTTTTCTGCCACCGGAGAAACCGGCAAAGAAGTGGGGCTCAATAAAGCCTTCAGCCACCAAAAGATCGGCATTTAAGGCAATGGTATTGACCTCACAAATACCACCGGAGGGCAATGTGCCAATGTTTGCCAGCTTTTCTTTTTCATCGCAGTCGTGGACATAAATGTTTTCCTGTGCGACGATCTCCGGACCAAACTTAGCAATCAGCTCTTCCTTGGTGGTGCCGCGGTGGCAGCCGGTGGAAATCAAGATGGTGATTTTGGCATCGGGATTGCCTTTGCGAATTTCACGGAGCATTGCAGGCATAATAACCTTGCTGGGGACAGGGCGGGTGTGGTCGCTGGCAATGATGACGATATTTTGCTTACCCTCTGCCAGCTGGCTTAATTTTTGTGTGCCAACAGGATTGGCAAGAGCCTCCTGCACCAATTCTTCCGGTGTTTTACCCGGTTCATATTCTTCAATTTTGGAAGTTAGAACACCAATCAGTTCCTCACCAAAGGTATAGGAGATTTTTTCTTTTCCGTAAGGAAATTCAATCTTCTTCATTGTAAAAACTCCTTCCAGTAACATTATTATGCATTATAACAAATCTTCGTCCGGCAAGCAAGCAGCTGTTTACAGGTTCCTGAAAATATGTTAAACTAAATAAAAAGGGGGTGCAGCTGGATGGATAAGTTTATATTAAAATCGGATTATCAGCCGATGGGCGACCAACCGGAAGCCATCGAAAAGCTGACCCAAGGTGTGGAAAACGGTTTGGACGAACAGGTTTTGCTGGGCGTGACCGGCTCCGGTAAGACCTTTACAATGGCCAATATCATTGCCAATGTGAACAAGCCTACATTGGTGCTTGCCCACAACAAAACCCTTGCCGCGCAGCTCTGCTCCGAGTTCCGTGAGTTCTTTCCGGATAACGCGGTGGAGTACTTTATCTCTTATTACGACTATTATCAGCCGGAGGCTTATATTGCCCACACGGATACCTATATCGAAAAGGATTCTGCAATCAACGAGGAAATTGACCGTCTGCGTCACAGTGCCACCTCAGCCCTCTTTGAGCGGCGGGATGTGATTGTGGTTTCCTCCGTCAGCTGTCTGTACGGCTTGGGTGACCCTATTGACTATAAAAGTATGGTCATTTCCTTGCGGGTAGGGCAGGAGCGACCTTTAGATGAGATTTTGCACAAGCTGGCAGAAATCCGTTATGAACGCAATGACATTGATTTTTCCCGTAACAAATTCCGTGTCCGTGGCGATACCCTGGAAGTTTACCCCGCCTATTGGACAGGCAGAGCCATCCGCGTGGAATTTTTTGGGGATGAGATTGACCGGATTTCTGAAATCAACGCGGTGTCCGGAATGGTGGAGCGGTATATTGACCACGTGGCGATTTACCCCGCAAGCCACTATGTTGCCTCCCGTGAAAAAATGGAGCGGGCCATGGCGGAAATCCGCAAAGAATGTGATGCGCAGGTTTCTTATTTTAACGAAAACAATAAGCTCCTGGAGGCGCAGAGAATTGCCCAGCGCACAAATTATGACCTGGAAATGTTGACGGAAATCGGTTTTTGCACCGGTATTGAGAACTATTCCCGGGTCATTCAGGGAAGAGAGCCAGGAACGCCGCCCACCACGCTGCTTGACTATTTCCCCGATGATTTTTTGCTGTTTGTGGATGAAAGTCACGTGACATTGCCCCAATGCCGGGCAATGAACGCCGGTGATAGAAGCCGCAAGGATGCACTGGTCAATTACGGTTTCCGTCTGCCTTCGGCTTACGATAACCGCCCCTTAAATTTTGAGGAATTTCAGTCAAAATTAAATCAGACGATTTATGTGTCGGCAACGCCTGCCGAGTATGAACGCACCCGTTCTGCCCAAACGGTGGAGCAGGTGATTCGTCCTACAGGTCTGTTAGATCCGGTCATTGAGGTACATCCCATCGAGGGACAAATTGATGACCTGATTGGGCAAATTAACGCCCGCACTGCCAAAAATGAGCGCACTTTAGTCACAACGCTGACCAAAAAAATGGCAGAGGATTTGACAGCCTATCTGTTGAAAGCCGGTATTCGCGTCCGGTATATGCACTCGGATATTGGTGCTATGGAGCGAATGGAAATTATCCGCGATTTGCGAATGGCGAAGTTTGATGTGTTGGTGGGTATTAACCTGCTTCGTGAGGGCCTTGACCTGCCGGAGGTGAGCCTGGTCGCTATTTTGGATGCAGACAAAGAGGGCTTCTTGCGCTCCGAAACCAGCCTTATTCAGACCATCGGACGTGCTGCGAGAAATGCCGAGGGTCTTGTGATTATGTATGCAGACCATATCACCGACTCTATGCGGGTAGCCATCGAGGAAACCAAACGCCGCAGAGAAATCCAGGAGGCTTACAATAAAGCCAATGGGATTGTACCCCAAACGGTCATCAAGTCCGTGCGTGATCTTATCGAAATATCTTCTTCCACGCCGGAGCGAAAGGGACGCACCGGCATCAAACTCACCAAGGCAGAAAGGGAAAAGGAAATTGCCCGACTGGAGAAACAGATGAAAGAGGCTGCCCGTATGATGGAATACGAATATGCGGCTGTGCTTCGTGATCAAATCATTCAACTGCGGGGCGAAGGTAATTAACCCGCGAAAAACTACTGTTTTGAGCCATAGCCAATACAATGATGACCGCATAGATGGTGTTAATCATACGGTCATTTTGTTATGATATGTCAGGAAAACCAAAAATACGAAATAATCAGAACATAGGAGGAAATTACAATGTCTAAATCTCAAGCTTTGTATGAGCACGCAAAACAAATTATGCCCGGCGGCGTTCAGCTGCTGAGTAAGCGCCCTGAGATGTTTGCGCCCGGTCAGTGGCCCAACTATGCCGTGAAGGCAAAGGGTTGCGCACTGTGGGACCTGGACGGCAATAAGTATTATGATTTTACCACCAACGGCATCGGCGCCTGCCTGCTGGGTTATGCCAACGAGCACGTCACAAACGCAGTTGTGGAGCGCGTACAGAACGGCTGTATGACTTCTCTGAATGCTCCCGAGGAAGTTCAGCTGGCTGACAAGCTGATTGAGCTGCACCCCTGGGCAGAGAGTGTCCGTTTCGCAAGAACCGGCGGTGAGACCTGTGCAATTGCTGTGCGTATTGCCCGTGCTACCACTAAGCGCAGCGTGGTTGCTATCTGCGGTTATCACGGCTGGAGCGACTGGTATCTGGCTTGCAACCTGGGCGATGATGATCAGCTGGACGGCATCCACTTGCCCGGTCTGAAGCCTGCCGGTGTTCCTACTCACCTGCGTGGCAGTGCTGTCACCTTCAGAGCAGGCGACAAGGAAGCCTTTGACAAGATCATTGAAGAGTATGGCGATCAGCTGGCTTGTGTCATTATGGAGCCCTTCCGCAGCGAAGTGCCTGAAAAGGAGTGGTTGCAGCACATCAATGACGAAGCACACAGAGTTGGCGCGTTGGTGATTTATGACGAAATCTCTATCGGCTGGCGTTACTGCCTGGGCGGCTCTCACAGAGTTCTGGGCATCAACCCCGATATTGCTACCTTTGCTAAGGCTATGGGTAACGGCCACCCCATCGGTGCTGTTATCGGTACCCGCGCAGCAATGGACGGCGCTGAGGATTCCTTCATTAGTAGTACTTACTGGACTGAGGCTGTTGGTCCCGCTGCTGCACTGGCTACCATCGAGGAGATGGAGCGCACCAAGGCTTGGGAGAAGGCTGCTGAGGTTGGTACCATCGTTCAGAAGGATTGGGCCGAAATGGCTGCAAAGCACGGCGTGGACATTCACGTTTCCGGCGTGCCCTGCCTGTCTCACTTTGATTTCAATGAGTACAAGCTGGAGCTGAAGACTCTGTTCAGTGTTCTGATGCTGAAGGAAGGTTTCCTGGCAAGCAATGGTTTCTATCCCACCACAGAACACACTGATGAGATCCTGGAGCTGCACCGCGCAGCACTGGACAAGGTCTTTGCTCAGATTGCTGAAGTCCTGAAGAAGGGCACCAAAGAGGCAATTCTGGAAGCAATTGGCGGTCCTGTCTGCCAGTCCGGCTTTGCCCGTCTGCTGAAGTAAGATATTTCAGACTATATACAAACGCCCAATGGCTTCGTCCATTGGGCTTTTTTTGCTTGAAATATGGAGGATTGTTTTGTATAATGTGGTAAAAAGCAGGGGAGGGGTGAAAAGATGCGTAAGCACGAGGTTGTGATTCGGCTGGACAGTACCCGATTTGCGCTGTATTTCAGCACGGCATTGCACGAAGCGCAGTATAGCTGGGACACGGAGCGGCATTGCAACGGCGACTATGAATTGCATATGATTTTATCAGGTCAGTGTTCGGTGAACGTGGATAACCGGCTATACGATATTGCGGCAGGACATACGATTCTAATTGCGCCGGGTCAGTATCATAAGCCTCAAAATGTCTCCCGGGACTTTTGCCGTTTCTCCCTTTCTTTTTCTATTTCCGGCGCGATGCAGCCGCAAATTGTGCACGAAATTATGCCCTGCAAAGTAATTTCTCTGCCACCGCAGACACAGCAACTTGCCAAACAACTGATTTTGGAGGTATCCCAAAGCTCTTCCTATCAGACAGAAATGCTGCACGCTCTTGGCAAGCAGCTGCTTATCAGCGTTTTGCGAAACTTAAAAATTTCACAAGGTACTGCCAAGGATAACACATCAGCAGATTGGCGCACCGGTGTGATTGATGACTATTTTGAAAAACGG
>JAZRHG010000013.1:0-45047 GCA_045644625.1 Faecousia sp. | reverse complement strand
TTCCGACACCACCTTGGTCAACGCCCGCACCGGCGAGACCGAGAAGCTGGGCCGTCTGTATGCTATGTGCGGCAAGAAGGCCACCGAAGTCAAAGAGCTTAGCTGCGGTGACATCGGCGCCATCGGCAAGATGGATAAGGTCAAGACCGGCGACACCCTGTGTGACCCCCGTAAGGTAGTCTCTCTTAAGGGTCTGCCCTACGCACCTGCCTGCTATTCTATGGCTATTTCTCCCAAGACCAAGGGTCAGGAAGAAAAGGTTGCTGCAGGTCTGAACCGCCTGAACGAAGAAGATCCTTCCTTCAGCCTGGTCAACAACGCAGAGACCCGTCAGATGGTCCTGTCCGGCCTGGGTGACCAGCACCTGGATGTTTTGGTTGCCAAGCTGAAGAGCCGCTTTAGCGTGGAAGCTGAACTGTCCACCGCTAAGGTTGCATACCGCGAGAAGATTAAGAAGACCGTACAGGCCCACGGCCGTCATAAGAAGCAGACCGGCGGTAGCGGTCAGTTCGGTGACGTTTGGGTGCGTTTCGAGCCCCAGGAGGAGCAGGACGAACTGATCTTTGACGAAGAAGTATTCGGCGGCTCCGTGCCCAAGAACTTCTACCCCGCCGTTGAAAAGGGTATTCAGGAAGCTGTGCAGAGAGGTCCTCTGGCCGGCTATCCGATGGTTGGTCTGAAGGCCGTTCTGTACGATGGCTCTTACCACCCTGTGGACTCCAACGAAATGGCATTTAAGCTGGCAGCAATTTTGGCATTCAAGGAAGCAATGCCCAATGCCGGTTGTACCCTCCTGGAGCCTATCGGCAGCCTGGCAGTCACCGTGCCCGAAGATTACGTGGGCGATGTGATGGGCGATTTGAGCAAGCGCCGCGGCCGCCCGCTGGGCATGAACCCCGACGAAGACGGCAACACCGTGGTGGAAGCCGAAGTGCCTATGGCAGAAATGGGCAACTACGCCATCGACCTGCGTGCAATGACCCAGGCCCGTGGCTCCTTCACTCTGGAATTTGTCCGCTACGAGGAAGTGCCCAAGGCAAATCAGCAAAAGATTATCGACGAAGCCCAAAACGACGACTAAACTGTCAATATAAAGGCAGTGCAGGTTTCCTGCACTGCCTTTTTTATTGACAGTTGACAATGGACAATTATCAATTATGAAGTGTCTTTACTCTGAGGGGAAATTGTGGTATCATAAAGAAAATTTCGAAAGCAGAGGACTGCTATGTTACCTGTAGAATTTTTGAAAAGAATAGAGGGTCAGCTGGGCGAAGAATACCCGGATTTTTTGCAAAGCTTGGAACGCCCCCGGGCGGTGGCTTTGCGGTTTAATCCCCGAAAAGGCGAGAAAGTTTCTCTGCCTTTTTTGGAAGAAACTGTGCCTTGGGAGGAAAACGGCTACTATTATGACATAGAAAGCCGCCCCGGCTTGCACCCATATCACGAGGCAGGCGTATACTACTTACAGGAGGCCAGCGCAATGGCGCCGGTGGCACTGCTGCAGCCCCAACCCGGAGAACGGGTGTGTGATTTATGTGCCGCCCCCGGCGGAAAAACCACCCAAATTGCCGGCAGAATGCAGGGGGTCGGCTTTTTGCTGTGCAATGAGATAAACCCCAAAAGAGCCAAAATTCTAAGCCGAAACATAGAGCGGCTGGGTGTTGCCAATAGTCTTGTCACCAATGAACATCCCCAGAATTTGGCGGAGCATTACGAAGGTTTCTTTGACAAGGTGCTCATTGACGCGCCCTGTTCTGGTGAGGGAATGTTCCGCAAGGAAGAAGCGGCGGTGACCGACTGGAGCATAGAGACGGTGGAGATGTGCGCCCGCCGTCAGGCAGAAATTTTGGAAAGCGGCGCAAAGCTACTGCGCCCCGGCGGACGGCTTGTGTACTCCACCTGCACCTTTGCCCCGGAGGAAAACGAGAAGACTGTGGAAAGCTTTTTGGAGCGCCATCCGGAATTTTCCTTGGAACCTATAGAAAACCCGTGGTTTACCTGTGTAAAACCGGGCATCTACCGCCTGTGGCCCCATAAGCTTCGCGGAGAGGGTCATTTTGCGGCAGTGCTGAAAAAAGCGGGGGAGCAGCGGCAGGCTGCGCCCCAAAGCAAGACGGAAAAACTCCCCGCCCTGTGGCAAAGCTTTGCAAAAGAAATGGAAATCTCTCTGCCGGAGGGGTATCCTGTGACGTTTGGACAGAGTCTGTACTGGGCACCCACGGAAATGCCGGATATTCGGGGTATCAAGGTTTTGCGTCCGGGTCTGGAGCTGGGGGAAATGAAAAAGGATCGGTTTGCGCCTGCCCACGCATTGGCGTTGTGGCTGAAAAAAGCAAGAAATGCTGAGGATTTTCCGGCAGACAGCCCGGAGATTCAAAAATACCTCCACGGCGAAACTCTGTCCACCGAGAAAAAGGGCTGGTGTTTAGTCACCGTGGACGGCTTCAGTCTCGGTTGGGCAAAGGGTGACGGCAACACTCTAAAGAATCACTACCCGAAGGGCTTGCGAAGATAAAAAAAGGGTAGGCTTTGTGCTCTTTGGTCGATTGCGCAAGGAAATTTGTACTTTACATAACCCACTATATATGGTATAATTTGTTCGTGAAAAAATAAGTATAACGCAAGGAGTTGTTCTCCCTTGGCTAAATATGAAATTATCGGTGGCACCCCCCTGAACGGGGAAGTGACCATCAGCGGCGCCAAAAACGCAGCGGTGGCAATCATTCCTGCGGCACTTTTGGTGCAGGGCAAATGTCGGGTAGAAAACGTGCCGGATATTTCCGATGTCCGCATTTTGCTGGACATTCTGGCAGATATGGGCGCGCAGGTGACCCACGAAGAGCCCGGTGTGGTGCTGCTGGATTGTACCAATATCAAAAAGACCAACCCCAATCCGGAGCTGGTGCGAAAGATGCGCGCCAGTTACTATTTAATGGGTGCGCTCCTAAGCCGTTTCGGCAAAGCCAGTGTGGCGCTGCCCGGCGGTTGTAACTTCGCCTCCCGTCCCATCGACCAGCATATCAAAGGCTTCCGCGCCTTGGGTGCTGTGGTGGAGGAGACGGAAGATTATGTACATATGATTCCCGGCAAAAACGGGCTCAAGGGCAACCGCATCAGCTTAGACGTGGTTAGCGTGGGCGCAACCGTCAATATCATTATGGCGGCAACGCTGCTGCCCGGTCAGACGGTGATTGAAAATGCAGCCAAAGAGCCCCACATCGTTGACCTGGCAAACTTTTTGAACACTATGGGCGCCCACATCTCCGGCGCCGGTACCGACACGGTGAAAATCCGTGGCGTAGAGCAGCTCCAGGGCGGCACCTATGCCATCATCCCCGACCAGATTGAGGCGGGCACCTATCTTGCGGCAGTGGCAGCTGCCGGTGGCAACGTGCTGGTGAAAAATGTCATCCCCAAGCATATGGACTGCATCACCTCCAAGCTGCAGGAAATGGGCGTGGAAATCATCAATTATGACGATTGCATCCGCATCAAGTCCGACGGAAAGCTTACCAACACCACGGTAAAAACCCGTCCTTACCCCGGTTTCCCCACGGATATGCAGGCGCAGATTTGCGTGTGTATGTCCCTGGCAAAGGGCGTCAGCCGGCTGACGGAAAATGTGTATGAAACCCGTTTCTTCGGCTATTGCTCGGAGCTGCAGGATATGGGCGCGGAAATTCTCATCAACGGCAAGACCGCGATGATTACCGGCGCAGAAAAGCTCCACGGCACAGAGGTTTGCGCCCACGATTTGCGTGCCGGTGCAGCCCTGATTATTGCAGGTTTGGCTGCCGAGGGTAAGACAATGGTACGTAACGCCCACTTTGTGGAGCGCGGCTACGAAAACATTGTGGCAAAACTCACCGCAATCGGCGCCAAAATCACCCGCTTAGACGGCTAAAACAGTACACCCCAGAGGTTTTACTCTCTGGGGTGTTTTTTATCCAAATAATTCTGTGGAGAGATACCGCTCGCCGGTATCCGGCAGCAGCACCACAATGGTCTTGCCTGCGTTCTCGTCCTTTTGGGCAGCCAAAATGGCGCAGTGCAGTGCCGCGCCGGCGGAAATGCCTGCCAAAATGCCCTCTTTCGTGGCAAGCAGGCGGCTTGCCGTGTAGGCATCCTCTTCGCCGGCGGTGACAATCCCGTCATAAATTTTGGTATCCAGCACGCCGGGGACAAAGTTTGCGCCAATGCCCTGCAAGCCGTGGCTGCCTGCAATGCCCTTGGAAAGCAGGGGAGAGCCGGCAGGCTCCACAGCAATCACCTGCATATCCGGCTTTTGTGCTTTCAGATACTGTCCCACACCGGTGATGGTGCCGCCGGTGCCCACACCGGCAACGAAAATGTCCACAGCCCCGTCTGTGTCCTGCCAGATTTCCGGACCGGTGGCAGCATAGTGGGCCGCGGGGTTGGCAGGATTGTCAAACTGCCCGGCAATGATGCTGCCGGGAATTTCTTTTTGCAGGGCTTCTGCTTTGTCGATTGCCCCCTGCATCCCTAATTTGCCCGGGGTCAGCACAACCTCCGCGCCATAAGCCTTCATCAGCTTCTGCCGCTCGATGCTCATTGTGTCCGGCATCACAATGATTGCCTTGTAGCCCCGACAGGCGCACACCATACTAAGGCCGATGCCGGTGTTACCCGAGGTGGGCTCAATCACCGTGCCGCCGGGCTGCAGGCTGCCTGATTTTTCTGCCTCCAAAATCATATTGAAGCCGACCCGGTCCTTGGCAGATCCGCCGGGGTTTGCGCCCTCTATTTTGGCAAGCAGCCGGGCTTTGCAGCCAGTTTCTTTTTCAATATTTTGTAGCTGCACCAGCGGGGTGTGACCAATTAACTCCAGTGCAGAAGAAAAAATCTGTGACATAAACAAACACACTCCTTTTAAGGAAATTATAATATCATAGAGCGCTCTTTGTCAATGGCGTGTTGACAAACGGGTGTGGGTGTGGTATAAATCAGCCTATGAGGTGAAAGCTATGGAAAAATTAGAACAGCAAATCGATAAAGTTGTGGACGCGATTTTGGAAGATTATCGCACCGGTCGGGATATTGACGCAATGGAAAGCGGCACCCAGCCGGACAAAGATGTGGTCGTTGAGCTCATCGAAAAGCTCCGCCGAATCGTGTTCCCCGGCTATTTTCACGAGCGCAATTATAAAACCTATAATGCCAAGCACAACCTCTCTATGCTCATCGAGGACGTGATGTACCGCCTGAGCAAACAGATTTCCCTTGTGCTGCCGGAGGAAAACCGGGAGGAACGGGCAAGAGAGATTTGCCTGGAATTTTTGGGAAGCATCCCTGCAGTGCGCGCGGTGGTGCAGACGGACTTGCAGGCAGCCTATGACGGCGACCCGGCTGCCACCGGTATGGCAGAGGTGATTTTCTCCTACCCCGGTCTGTTCGCCATTACGGTCTATCGCCTTGCCCACGAGCTGTATTTGCTGGATGTTCCTATGATTCCCAGAATTATGACCGAATATGCCCACTCTGTCACAGGTATTGATATTCACCCCGGCGCCACCATCGGTAAGTACTTCTTTATCGACCACGGCACCGGCATCGTCATCGGTGAAACCACCATCATCGGAGAAAACGTGAAGATTTATCAGGGCGTTACCTTAGGCGGCCTTTCCACCCGTGGCGGACAGAGTCTGCGGGGCAAACGCCGTCACCCCACCATTGAGGACAATGTGACCATTTATGCCAACGCCTCCATTTTAGGCGGCGAAACGGTGGTGGGTCACGGCTGTGTGATTGGCGCCAGTGCCTTTATCACCAAGTCTGTGCCCCCTTGCACCACGGTGAGCATCAAAAGCCAGGAGTTGCAGCTCAAGCCCCACGGCAACTGCGAAGGCTGCAGCAAATTCTAATACAGTAAAATTCCACCTATGATCCATAGGTCGGATTTTTGCTTATGATTTCGATGCAGCTGTGTCTAAGGCTCCCTTTGCACAAGGGAGGCTCTGTGCAGCGCAAAACCGCACACTACGCACAACACCAAAAGGCGTATAGCAGTGCGCCCTTTATCTGTTTGACAAATTGGAATTTAGCTAACACATTCGTTATTTCTTCGCAACTACAATAGGTTGGTAGAACCCTGTTTCTTCGGGGAACATCCATACCACATTATTACATCCGTTTTCTATAAGTAATTTTGTCATTTCCTCTCGACAGGTGGCTCTGTATTCACATTCAAATTTGCTCACCTGCAGGGTGTCCTCGTCGTCAACGATATACTGGATTAGCCGATAGTTATCACCATTCCATTGCCAAGTCTGGAAAGAAACTCTCTGCCCTTTTGCTGTTTTATGAATATAGGGAGGGGAATAAGGTGGCTTGTCCACAAGCAAGGCGTCATAATCCCGAATGCTGGCAACAAACATACCGCCATCCTTAATCTGATTTACGATACTCTTGATGGCAGATGCCAAATCTTTACGGGTAAGCATATGAGGTAGAGCATTGTCCATAGCAATCACAATGTCAAACTGCTCGGCAAAGGTATTCGATAAAGCACAGAAGTCAGCATGTTCAAAGTGAACACTTACATTGTTCTTTGCGGCTCGTTCCTTTGCTTCAGCGATTTCTCCATCACTAATGTCCGAACCCGTTACATTGTAGCCGATGGCAGCAAGGCCGATTGCCTGTGTTCCGATGCCACAGGCACAGTCCAGAATATTTACAGTTTTGTCAAAACCATTTGTTTCAAAGATTCTATCCAAAATGACTGCCTGTTCCTGTGTAGTGGCTTGCCAATCAAGGAACAGTTTATCGTATTGAGAAGCCAGATTATCATAAAAAGTCTGGGTAATGCTCATATCGTCACCTCCTCGTCAAATTCAAGTTTGTTTAACTGGCGCGGGAGCGCTCAAGGCTCCCTCATCAGAGGGAGGCTCTGCGCGGCGCAAAACCGCACACTACGCACTACACCAAAAGGCGTATAGAAGTGCGACCTTTATCTGCTGGGCAAATCGGAATTTATCAATTATCCTTATTATCCTTTTTGCTGATTATAACAATTGAAGCAACAAGCAGAACAACACCAAGGGTGAAACACACGCTCCCAACAATCGTATTCAACTGATTTGCAAAGAAACCAATCATTCCGCTGCCTACTGCACAGCAAATTACTTGAAGAACCCTTTTCATAAAATCGCACCTCTTTGTCAAATTCAAGTTTGTCTAACTGTTTGGTTTATTCTATCACACAGCTATAACTATGTTATGGACACCCGCCATTTCCGGGGCTTTTCTGTTTTCCCGTCATTGCCACGGCTGCGTAGCAGCCGTGGCAATCTCAATGGTCAATGGTTAAAGACTTTTGGTCAGGTTGCGGAAGCCGCTGAGAATATTCGTTTCAATGGCATCGGCAAAAGCCTGGGGCGTTTTGGCGGAGAGAATTTGCCGGTGTTCAGCAATGGATTCTTCCATCCGGTGATCGCCGCTGTTGGAAAGACCCAACAAATATGCCCGCTCAAACAGCACATCCACCACCGACATAAACTCGAAATTGGACACCTTGTTCAGAATGTATTTGTGAAACCAGATATCTTCTTTCATAAAGCCCACGGTGTCATTTTTCTTAGCAAAAGCATCCTGCCGCGCCACAGATTCTTTGAGGGAAGTCCAGTCCTGCTTTTCCATTTGGGGGAATGCCCGCTTGGCATTGTAGCTTTCAATGGCTGCCCGCAGCTCGTAAATTTCCCGCGCTGTTTCCAGGGTAACGGCATTCACAATCACGCCCTGCTTGGGGATAATGCGGATAAATTTTTCGTTCTCCAGCCGCTGAAATGCGCTGGTCAGGGGGGTGCGGCTGATTTCCAGCAGCTCCGTCAGCCGGTTAATGCTAATCAGCTGCCCCTGTTGGAGCGTGCCGTCTAAAATCATTTCCTTAATCCGCGCATAAGCCATATCACTTAAATTTTCCATAAAACAACACCTCTTTTGGCAATCATACCACAAAATCTGCTTGTATGCAAGCCAAACCGATTGACAAACAACCCAAATGGTAGTATCTTATTATTATAATAGCTTGTATACAACTTGTATGCAAGCGAACGGGAAGAGTAGACCACCTAAGAGGATGGGAGTCTATTCCTCAAAAGCAAGCACTCAGCAAATATCAAAACTTGCATACAACTTGTGTGCAAGCGAAAAAGAGGTGTAATCAATATGAAGCAAAAGACAGCAGCAGAGGTTCTGCTCACCACTTGTTCCGACGCCAAGAAGGAAGAAAAGTTGGTGTTTGTCACAGACCCCCGCAGTATGGAAATCGCCCTTGCGATGTGGGAGGCAGCAGCAGATTTTCCCAACAAAGTAATGGTGATGATGACCGAGCGGACAATGCACGGACAAAACACACCCCCCACCGTGGCGGCAGCTATGAAAGAGGCAGATGTGATTTTCGGTTGCACGAAGTTCTCTCTGTTCCATTCTCAGGCCCGTCGGGATGCGGTGGCAAACGGCGCAAGATTTGTCAATATGGTGGACTACCGCCCGGAAATGCTCCAAGAGGGCGCACTGTTCTGCGATTTTGAGGCAGTGGGCGAAACCTGCCGTCGCATGGCAGAAAAATTAGAAAACCGCAACACCTGCCGTATTACTACGGCGCTGGGCACGGATTTCACCTGCTCCATCGCAGGCAGAAAGCCCTTCCCCCAGTTTGGCCGCAGCCTGCAGCCCGGCCAGTCCTCTTCACCTCCCGACATTGAGTGCGCTACCTGCGCAGTAGAGGGAACAGGACAGGGTGTTGTGTACATTGATGGCAGCATTCCCCACCCGCTTTTGGGCTTAATCAAAGAGCCCATCCGTCTGGAAATCCGGGACAGCCAGATTGTGTCCATCACCGGCGGCGAGCAGGCCGAAATTTTCAAGAAGATTTTAGAAGATTTCAATGACCCCAATGTGTACTGCATCGGCGAAATCGGCATTGGCCTCAATCCGATGTGTACCTTAAGCGGCAGTATGCTGGAGGACGAGGGTTGCGGCGGCACAGTGCACCTTGCCTGCGGCGACAATGTGGGCTTTGGCGGCACCAACGCCAGCGCATATCACATCGATATGGTGTTCCGCGCACCCACCGTGGTCATCGACGGCGAAACCGTTTTGGCAGACGGCGAAGTCTGCGTATAAAGGGCGCAGCTATGAAACGGATTTTGTGCTACGGCGATTCCAACACCTGGGGTTATGACCCAGTGAATTTTGACCCGCTGACGGGCCTCCCGGAGCGCTATGACGAGCATACCCGCTGGCCCGGTGTAATGCGGGATATCTTGGGCGCGGACTATTTTGTGTGGGAGGCTGGACTTGGGGGCAGAACCACGGTGTTTGATGACCCCTTGATGCCCACCCGAAACGGTGTAAAAGCCTTTGAAACGGTGTTGCAAACCTGCGACCCTGTGGACGTGATTATCTTTGCTTTGGGCACCAATGATACCAAGGATATGTTTGCAGCATCCCCGCTGGTCATCACCCGCGCTATGGAGCGGCTGCTGGCGGTGTGCAAATCGGCGCTTTTGCAATCCCGCTCCCCCAATGCCAAAATCATTCTCTGTTGCCCGCTGAAACCCGGCGCCGATGGCACAGGAGAATTTCAGTATGGGTTTAGTGAACTGTCCACCCAGAAAGGCGAGCAGCTGCGAAGCCGATATAAAGTGCTTGCACAGCAGCAAAATTGCGTTTACTTCGACTTCAATGATTTGGCGCAACCGTCCTTAGCCGATGGCGTTCATATGGACCCGGCAGGACATAAATGTGTAGGCGAAAAAATGGCACAATTGGTGCGTTCTGTGTTGAACGACCAAACATAAAGAAAGGAAGATTATTATGAGCAATTATCCCAACGGTTTGTTATTTTCAGAAGACTTGATGCAGGAAATTCAGGAGAAGTTCCTGTACATCAAGGAGGATAAGTTTGTGGGCGAGCGGCTGTTCTTTGATAACGCCGGCGGCTCTTTCCGCCTGAAAAGTGTGGAAGAAAAGTTCGTGGAGCTGGACTCCATTCCCGACTGCCCCGAGCGTATCCACAAAATGGCGCTGTATCTGCAGGAAGTGCAGAAAAAGGGCGAGGACGATATTCGCCTGATCCTTAATGCACCGGAATCCGGCAGTATTTTGACCTCCCTGACCGCTTCTCAGGTTATGTTCCAGATGGTTGGCACCATTGCCGAGAATGTCCCCGGTACCAATATGGTCACCTCCGTTTTGGAGCACCCCTCTGCCTTTGATGCCATGGAGTACTATGCCAAGAAGACCGGCAGAGAGCTGCGCGTGGCGCAAAGTAATCAGCAGACCGGCGGCGTGGATGCTGACACCATTGCAGACCTGATTGACGAAAACACTGTGCTGCTGAGCTGCATGTACGCATCCAACATCACCGGCGCAATTTACAATATGGAAGAAATCGTGGCAAAAGCCCGCGCCAAGAAGCCGGACCTGTTCATCATCTGTGATGCGGTGCAGCACGCACCCCACGGCGTGATTGACCTGCAAAAGACCCCTGTGGACGGCATCAACTTTGCCCCCTACAAATTCTTCGGCTACCGCGGCTCCGGCATCGGCTTTGTATCCGAGCGGGTCGCCAAGATGCCCCACCACAAGCTCTCCGGCAACCAGCCCCAGGTCTGGGAGCTGGGCTCTCCCGCCCCTGCTCAGTACGCCGCCATCACCGAGATTGTGGACTATGTGTGCTGGCTGGGTAAGAAGTTCTTGGATAGCGATGACCGTCGCGCCTTGTTCGTGGAGGGTATGACCCGCATCAAGCTGCAGGAGCGCGCACTTTTGCACCGGATGCTGGAAGGCACCGAGGAAATTCCCGGTCTGCGCCATATGAAGGGCGTAAAGGTGTTCTTAGACTACAAGGACCTGACTACCCGCGACTTTATTCTCGCAATGGGCTTTGAAAACTTGGGCTACACCGAGGCAGTCCGTGAGTACGAAAAGCGCAATGTGATTGTCTACGACCGCCTGGCAAGCAGCATTTATTCCAAGCGGATGCTGGCATCTTTCAATATGGACGGCGCCGTCCGCGTATCCCCGCTGCACTGCAACAGTGTGGAAGAAATCGACAAGTTCCTGCAGGTTACCCAGGAACTGGCAGCCCTGTAAATTAAACAAGAAACCGCACCCAGCCGGGTGCGGTTTTTCTTGAAAATTTCCTTGCAGTCTTTGGCAGAGTGTGCTATGATGACCCAAAAGGGAAGGGGTGTTTCTGTGGAAAAGAAAAATGTTGCGCGCAAAGCAAAAGTTTGGATTATTCTGGCGGCTGTGGTGGTTGCGCTTACTGTGCTGATTGCTGCCGTTGCGCCGGTGCTGATGATTACTTATCACCGCCAAATGGCAAAAAAGCAGATGGAGCAGGCAGATTATACCGACGCCTATTACCACCTGAAGGAAAGTGAAAAACGCCTGACGCCCAAACAATCGGAAGAATTGGAAGCGGTTCAGGGATTATTAAGCGATTTTCTTGTGGTATGCGGTAATAGTACAACACAGACCGGTGACGGCGCGGTCACAAGTGTAACGGAGGAAAGCTACGACGTCACGAACAAACAACTCACCGTTACGGACTATGACCGTCAGGGCGAAGTTGTGAATAAAACCGTCAAAGAGTATGATGCAGACGGCAATTTGACACGCTGGTGCGTTTATGATGCCGCTGGAGAATTGACTGAGGAGTACAAATATGCCTACAACAGCGATGGCAATATAATCAGTGATTACCTGTATCACTTGTATGACGAGTGGGATAACCGGGAATACAAATATACCTACGATAGCGAAGGCAATATAACCAGCCGGATCGATTATAATGGCGAAGGAAAATTGACCGGGGAATACAAATATGAGTACGATAGTAGCGGCAATATGACCTGCCAGAGCCATTATGATGCCGATGGAAAATTGACCGAGGAATACAAATGTGAGTACGACAGTAGCGGCAATATGACCCACCGGTGCCGATATGATATGGACGGAAAACTGACTTGGGAAACCAAATATGACTATGACAACCACGGCAACCTGACCCGCGAGCAAAATTATAATGCCGCCGGAAAAATGACTATGGAATACAAGTGTGAGTACAATCGTGACGGCAATATGATCCGAGAGGGCAACTATGGTGCCGACGGAAAATTGACCTGGGAAGCCAAATATGACTATGACAAGAGCGGCAATATGACCCGCCAGAGCCATTATGATATGGGCGGAAAATTGACCGGGGAGACCCAATATGACTATGACCGCAGCGGCAATATGACCGAGCTGCGCCATTATGACGCCAGCGGAAAACAAATTTCCCAGACGAAATACGAGGGCTATGAAGTGGTGTATCTGCCAGCCCAGTAAGTGAAATAAGAAAGCTCACAACCTCAAAAGGTTGTGAGCTTTTCTTCACTACAAAGTAACTTCACTGCCGTCAGGCAACTTCACTTGCCCGTCAGGGCAAACTTAGTTTTTTATCAGTCCTCAAAGGTGAGAACGTCTTTGAACTTGTCCTTAAAGATGTCGTAAACGGCATCCAAAATGGCGTCGTCTTCCACGGTGATGTAGTTTTCGTTCTCCTCGTCGATGGGCTCGACCTCTAAGATAACCACCTCATTGCTGCCTTCTTCCACCGGCAGCAGCGCCAGGTATTCCTTGCCTTCATATTCGATGCAGTCCAAGTACTCCATCACGATTTCTTCGCCGTTTTCGTCCACAAAGGTGATGAAGCTGCTTTCTTCTTCCTGCAAAATTTCTTCATTTTCCATTATTTTCTTGCCTCCTTGATAATTTCAACAGATTGCTTGCAAAGTTCCGTAATTTCCGCCCACTTGCCGTTATCGATTAAATCGGCAGTGACCATATAGCTGCCGCCGCAGGCTGCAATCACAGGGCTTGCGGCGTAGGTAGCCAAGTTCTTAAGACTGATACCACCGGTGGGCATCACCTTGAACATAGGGAAGGGAGCAGACATAGCCTTGATTTTGTCTAGTCCCCCGGACTGCTCGGCAGGGAAGAATTTCAGAACTTCCAATCCCAGCTTGAATGCGGCGTGGTAGTCGGTGGGGGTGGTGCAACCGGGGAACACGGTAATGCCCTTTTCCTGACAGTACTTGACGATATCAATATCCAGACCGGGGGTGACGATATACTGTGCGCCTGCTGCAATGGCAGCATCCACCTGGTCATTGGTCATAACCGTACCCGCGCCTACCAGCATTTCGGGGTGGGTTTCCGTCATAATTTTGATAGCATCGGCAGCACCGGCAGCACGGAAGGTCACCTCAGCAACCGGCACACCGCCGGCACACAATGCGTCTGCCAAAGGCTTGGCATCGCGAGTGGGGTTGTTGAGCTTAATCACCGGCACAATGCCGATGGCGCTGATTTTTTGTTGTAATTCGTTCATAACAAACCTCGTAAAATTAGATTTTTACTTCGCCTGCAAGAATAACTTTCTGCACATTCATCTTGATGTCCACAAACACAAGGTCAGCCCGCAGACCTTCGCGGATTTCACCGCGGTCGGTTAGACCAACCACTCTTGCGGGGTTGTAGGAAGCCACCTTAAAGGCATCTGCGATGGAAGCGCCGGTGTGCTTCATCCAGTTCCGGCAGGCAACATTTAATGTCAGCTTAGAGCCGGAAATGTCGATGCCGCCACTTTCCATATAGGTAAAGTTCAGGTCGGTGATGTGGTCATATCCGGGAGGGTTCTCCACGCGGCTGTCGGTCTGGTCGGAGATCAGAAT
Organism: Faecousia sp.; assembly: GCA_045644625.1. Classification (GTDB taxonomy): domain Bacteria; phylum Bacillota; class Clostridia; order Oscillospirales; family Oscillospiraceae; genus Faecousia. The sequence goes on along the minus strand of JAZRHG010000013.1, from coordinate 31,299 downwards.
AATCTTGTCATCGCCCTTGATTTTGCGGATCAGCCGCTGCATATAGGGGTCCACATGGATGCCGCAGCTGTCGGAAATGATTTCTGCGTAAATGGCGTTGTTGTAGTTGACGGTCTCGTCCACGCAAACACCGCGGCACTCAGGATACTTGGGCAGGTCGCCGGTGGCGTTGGTGTGGTGGGTGCCTAAGCACAGGCCGTAGGGCACAAGGGCCTCAATTTCGGCAGGAGAAGCGGTGGAGTGACCCACAGTGAATTTCACATCGGGATTTGCCTTCTTGGCTGCCTTGACGAAATTTTCAATGCCCTTCATTTCCGGAGCAGTTGCCCAAACCCGCACAATATCCACGCCGGCAGCAATCAGCTGGTCATAGTCCTCTGCCACGATGGGCTTGTTGTGCCAGGGGTTCAAGTGGCTTTCAGATCCAAAGTTGGGGTTGATGTAAGGACCTTCCATATAAAGCCCTGCAATGTTGATGCCGTCTTCCGACTGCATACACTTGCGAATAAGGTCGATGTGCTCTAAATATACCGGAACGGTAGTGCCGTAGCCCAGGGTTGCCAGCACAGAGGTGGTGCCGTGGGCCAGGTGATCCTTGGCAGCATGTGCGGGATCCTTCTCAAAACGGACACCGCCACCGGCGTGGGAGTGAATGTCCACGAAGCCGGGTCCTACATAAGCGCCCTGGGCGTCAATGATTTCGCAGCCCTCCGGAATTTGGGTGGTGCGCATTTCACCAAAACCGGCAATTTTGCCATCTTCGATAAACAGAACCGCTTCAGGAATCAAATGGTCACGCATAATTAGCTCTGCGTTGATAATTGCTTTCATAGTGTTTCCTCCTAAAAAAGTTTTTATTATCATACCATAACTCAGTTTATATTTCCATAGATTTCGAAAAAAAGTGGGTACAAAAAGTACCCACTTTTTCCTGTTATCTCTGAATTCTGCCGGAGCCGTCGCCACCTGCCAGCTTTTCCACCTCTTGGACTGTGACCATATTGTAGTCACCCTCGATGGAGTGCTTCAGGGCAGAAGCTGCCACAGCAAACTCCACCGCGGCCTGGGTATCCTTGCCACTGAGCAGGGAATAAATCAGACCGCCGCCGAAGGAGTCGCCGCCGCCTACACGGTCAATGATGTGAAGCTGATACTTCTTGGAGAAGCAGTACTCGTCTTTTGCCACGTTGTAGAGCATTGCGCTCCAGCCGTTATCAAAGGCAGAGTGGCTTTCCCGCAGGGTGATGGCAACCATTTCAAAGCCAAACTTGTCCGCTAACTGCTTGGCAACGGATTTGTAGCCCTCGTGGTTGAGTTCGCCTGCGTAAATGTCGGTGGCTTCTGCCTCGATGCCGAATACATCCTTGGCATCTTCCTCATTGGAGATGCACACGTCCACATATTGGCACAGCTCGGTCATAGCCTCCCGGGCCTCAGCTCTTGTCCACAGCTTACCGCGGTAGTTGAGGTCACAGGAAATCTTCACGCCGCGTGCCTTAGCGGCCTTACATGCCTGCTTGCAGATTTCCACTAAGTTCCCACCCAGTGCGGGGGTAATGCCGGTGAAGTGGAACCACTGGGCACCCTCAAAAATGGCATCCCAGTCAAAATCCTCGGGGGAAGCCTGAGCAATGGCGGAGTGTGCCCGGTCATAAATGCACACAGAGCCCCGCTGGGATGCGCCCTTTTCGTTAAAGTAAATACCCACACGATCGCCGCCACGGACGATCTTAGTGGTGTCCACGCCGTAACGGCGCAGAGAGTTCACAGCAGACTGGCCGATTGCGTGGGCAGGCAGCTTGGTGACATAGGCAGCATCCATACCGTAATTGGCAAGGGAAACCGCAACGTTTGCCTCACCACCGCCGAAAGTAAATTCCACGTGGTCGCACTGGACAAAGCGCTCATAGTTATAGGGCTGCAGCCGCAGCATCAATTCACCGAAAGTAATAATTTTAGCCATAATTCTATCTCCTTTTTACACACCGGAGTATGCGGCAAAGCCCGCATCCACAGGCAGCACCACGCCGGTGATGGCGGAAGCGGATTTATCGTCACACAGGAAAAGTGTTGCACCAATCAGCTCATCGGCATCCACAAAACGGGCAGTGGGCGTGCCGTTCAAAATCTTGGCAGAACGGGCGGTGGGTGTGCCGTCATCGTTGAACAGCAGCGCCTTGTTCTGGGCAGAAACCAAGAAACCGGGGGCAATGGCATTGCAGCGGATGCCGGTGCCGGCAAAGTGGGTCGCCAGCCACTGGGTAAAGTTGGAAATACCGGCTTTTGCAGCAGAGTAAGCGGGGATCTTGGTCAGGGGTGTGTAGGCGTTCATAGAAGAAATGTTAAGGATTACGCCCCTCTTTTTTGCCACCATATCCTTGGCAAATGCCTGGGTGGGCAGCAGTGTGCCCTGGAAATTCAGCTTAAACACAAAGTCCACGCCGGCAGCATCCAAGTCAAAGAAGGTCTTGCTGCCCTCTTTAGCCTCGTGCTGATACTCGTTGTCGGTGGTTGCCCGGGGGTTGTTGCCGCCTGCGCCGTTGGCCAAAATATCGCAGGGACCCAGGTCGTTGAGCACCTGCTGATGCACGGCTTCCAATGCCTCGGGCTCCAAAACGTTTGCCTTGTAGCCTTCGCAGATGCAGCCTTCTGCTTTTAATTCGTCAGCTAATTTTTTCACTGCTTCTTCGTTCAGGTCCAGCGCGGCAACCTTTGCGCCGCTGCGGGCAAACGCGGATGCCATCGCACCGCAAATCAGACCACCTGCGCCGGTGACCACAACCACCTTGCCGGTGTAATCAATATTCAAGGGAAGATTAGCCATTTTTGTTACCTCCGTTAATTGTTCTTTAATTTGTCCAGCATATCCCAGACACCTAACATATACATAATGCCCAATGCACGGTCATACAAACCGTAGCCGGGGCGCACATTGCGGGGACCCTCTGTCCACAAGTGTCTTCCGTGGTCGGGGCGGATGTAGCCTTCAAAGCCGCAGTCGTGATAAGCTTTGAGAATGTTCAAAATGCCGGTGTCGCCGTCACAATCTCTGTGGCTGGCTTCACTGAAGTCGCCGTTTTCGAAGTGCTTGACATTGCGAATGTGGGCAAAGGCAATCCGGTCACAGTGCTTGCGCACAATGGCGGCAACATCATTGTTGGGGTCGGCGTTCAAGCTGCCGGAGCAAAGGGTGAGGCAGTTGTAGGGGCTGTCCACCATTTTTAAGAACCGGTCAATGTTCTCCTCATTAATGAGCAGTCGGGGCAGACCGAAAATATCCCAGGGGGGATCGTCCATGTGGATTGCCATTTTGATGCCGGTCTCCTCACAGGTGGGCATCAAGGCTTCTAAGAAGTACTTAAGATTTGCCCACAGTGTCTCGTGGTCCACATCTTTATATGCCTTAAACAGCTCGTCAAGCTTTGCCATACGCTCCGGCTCCCAACCGGGGAAGGACATATTGTACTTCTCGGTAAAGTCCAGGATGTACTTTGCCATAGCGTTGTAATCATCCTGAATCATATTCTTTTCATAGAACAGGGCGGTAGAGCCATCGCCAACAGGGTGGAACAGATTGCTTCGCGTCCAGTCAAAGATGGGCATAAAGTTGTAGCAAATTACCTTCACGCCATACTTTGCCAAATTCCGCATCGTGATTTTGTAATTTTCAATGTACCCATCCCGGGTAGGCAGACCGATTTTGATGTCATCGTGGACATTGACGGACTCCACAACATCGATGTTGAAGCCGTATTTGTCGCACTGTGCCTTCACTTCGGCAATTTCGGCCTCCTCCCAGATTTCGCCGGGCATTTTGTGGTGCAGCGCCCACACAATGCTGGTGACACCGGGAATTTGCTTAATGTCACTTAAGCTGATTTTGTCGTTGCCTTCTCCGTACCAACGGAAACCCATTTGCATTGGCATAGAATACCCTCCTGTGAATTTTTTACAGTTTCTGAATATAGTTTACCATTTATTAAATGCAATATAAATTGTATATATTGCTTGAAATATTGCAAAACTTGCTATATACTACCGGTGAGGTGAGATATATGCGCGAACGGTCTCAAAAATTTGACCCGCGGCAGGTGATGCAAAGCGATAGCTTTGAGGTGTTTCACTACAAAGAGCCCCGTCCCAAGGGGGTAGAGGTGCATCACCACGATTTTTATGAGGTATATTACCTGCTCAAAGGCGAGGTGGAATACTGGGTAGACGGCAGAATACTCCGCATGCGCCCGGGCGACCTGCTGCTGATTAACCCACAGGAACTGCACCGCCCAATGGTGGACCCGGAAAGTCCTGTGTATGAGCGGATTGTTCTGTGGATTAACAAGGAATATTTAGAGGGGCTTTCCTCCGGTTCATTCAGCCTGAACCGCTGCTTTGACACAACCCTTCCCAACCACACCCACTTAATTCATCCGGTAGCGGGAGAGCGCTCGGCGCTGACTGCCCGTATGAGTGAGCTGGTGCGGGAGTATTACAGCCGGGAAGCGGGGAGCGACCTGTGCGCTTACGGCATTTTCCTGCAATTTATGGTGCAATTAAACCGCATGGCACAGCAGGAAACGCGGCAACCGGAGGAGGCGGGGCAACTGTCCGAGTTGGTGCAAAAGGTGCTAAGCTACATCAGCCACCATTTATCAGAGCCGCTCACGCTGGAAAATGTTGCAGAAGCCTTCTACGTCAGCAAGTATTACCTCTCTCACGCGTTTTCCAAAGAGGTTGGGGTCAGTGTCTACCGCTATATTCTGTTGCGTCGGCTTTTGATGGCGCGGCAGCTACTGTCTGCAGGCGTGGCAGCCGGACAGGCGTGTCGGGAATGCGGTTTTTCCGATTACACCAGCTTTTACCGCGCCTTTAAGTCTGAGTACGGCATCAGCCCCCGGGAATTTGTTAGTTAGGCTGAGAGGCTGTTTCGGTTCGAGTCCTCTCAGCCTATCGGTGACGTTGCTGGCGGTACAGCTTGGGGCTTGTGCCGGTAATGCTTTTGAACAGTTTGGAAAAATACTGCACATCCAGAATGCCGCAGTGCTGGGCAACGGTTTGAATCTGCAATTTTGTAGTCTCCAAAAGGTGCTTGGCTTGCCGGATGCGCTGGGTGTTGATATAGGTGGTTAAGGTTTGTCCGGTCTCCTTCTTGAACAAGGAGGAAAGGTAGCTGCTGCTGATGTTCAGCGTGTCCGCTAAGGTGCTTAGCGTCAGATTGTCCGAAAGGTGGGAATCCACATAGATAAGGGCTTTTTGCACCGGCGGCGAATAATGCCGGGTAGCGTGCTTGCGTACCAGACGGCAGTAAGTCTGGAACATCTCTGTCATAAACGTGCCAATGGAATCCAGCGAACGAAGCTCCTCAATTTTTGCGGCAATCTCGGAAGAGGTACGGTCGATATACAGTGGGTGCACACCGCCCTGTTCGGCGGCTTTCCGCAGCAGGGTGTTCATAATAATGCAGTAATTTTTTGTGTTTGCCACAGGGTCGGATACCCGTTGCTCCATACTGAAGGTGGAAAGCCCGGACAACAGCATATCCGCTTTGTGCAGCTGCCCCTTGGAAACGGCATCTATCAGCGCGTTTTCGTAGGCATACCGCTGCTCCACATTTTGCATAAACCACAAGGTGTCTTCCTGCTCCACGGCATCTTTTTGCGGGTTGGGGGTAATGAGAAAATCCGAGGCATTCAGCGCGATGTCCTGCAGATGATAAGCGCTGGTGCCCCATAGGGTTTCCACGAAGGCATCCAACAAAATAAAGATATGGCTATGCTCCGGCAGCAGGGGGACGTTGTTATAAAACAGCGCCATACTTTTTTGCTGTAAGGGCGCAATGCTGGCGCGCTCCGACCATTCCATAATCTCCTGGGATGTGGGGGCTTTGCTTAGATACGGACCAATGGCCAGTACAGTGTTTTTGGGATATTCCGGCAGCTGCAGATACAAATAGCGGCAGCCGAAGGGGTCGGATATGCGGTAAATGGTCTCCGGTTGCACCGGAGGGAGATATTCCAGCAAGGGGCGGGAAGTGTCCGGTTGCTGGGAAATGCTGTAATAATGCCGAAACTCCGAATGATGGTCAGCAGGCAGAGACAGGTCTACAATTGTTGTCTCAATGCGGCATTTCCGAAGGGTGTTTCTCAGCAGCTGCAGTTGCGGTTCGTAATACATTCCGGCGCCTCCTGAAAAATGGTGAATTGCAACAAAATAGTTTGGTTTATATTTACTATTATAGTATATTTTTTCAGAAAAACAACCATAAAATAGAGATGTATATTAAAATAACACAAAAAAAGCCAAAAATATTCCTCACACCAAAAAATGAAAAGAATTATAATAAACATAGCAATTGCGGAAGGTGCAGCTTTTCGCAAAATGTAAGGAGGATATATTATGGCAAAAGCACCCCAATTGGATGCCAACGGCTACCGCAAGTTCGGTATTCGCGATAGCGTGGCATACGCAGCCGGCGATTTGGGCTGTAATATGAGCTTTGCCCTGAAGGGCACAATGGCACTGTTCTGGACCCAGGTTATGGGTATGGGTCTGTGGTACTCCCTGCTGCTGGTAATTGTGCAGGTATGGGACGCCATCAACGATCCGCTGATCGGCTCTATGATTGATGCGGACAAGCGGAAATACAAGAGAAATAAATTCCTGCAGTACATCTGGGCAGGCTCCATCGGCTTGATTGTAGGCGGCGCTTGCTGCTTTATTCCGTTGCCCCAGGCACCTACCCTGGCAAAGGCGATTATTTTCGTTGCAGGTTACGTGATTTGGGACGCTTTCTACACCGTGGCAAACGTGCCCTATGGCTCTCTGCTTTCTCTGATTTCCAAAGAGCCTGCTGACCGCGCAAGCCTTTCTGCCTGGCGGAGCATCGGCTCTATGATCGGCAATATGCTGCCTATGGCCATTCTGCCTTTCTTAATTTACAACCCCGACAAGTCTCTGAACGGTCCTATGGTTTTCGTAGCCGCTTTGGTGATGGGCGTTCTGGGCTTCATCTGCTTCCAGTTTATGATCCGCAACACGGAGATCCGCGTGGACACCGAGCTGACCGTTTCTGAGGAAACTCCCAAGTTCAATGTGATCAAGGCTATGGGCAACTTCCTGCGTAACCGTCCTGCTGTTGGCGCAACGCTGGCTGCTATGGGTATGTTCATCGGTATGCAGGGTGCAACTACCGCCGTTTCTGTTGTGTTCCAGATTTACTTCAAGAATCCTCAGATTTCCGGCGTTGTGCAGCTGTTTGCTATGATTCCCATTATTCTGTTTACGCCCCTTGCCCGTAAGATGGTTGTTAAGTTCGGCAAGAAGGAGCTGTCCGTTGTGGGTGCAATTGCTTCCATCATCGGCGGTTTGGGCCTGTTTATCATCACCCCCAACAACACCGGTCTGGATTTGATTGTTTACATCCTCTGCCAGCTGGTTTACTCCCTGGGTCTGGGTATCTACTCCACCGTTTCCTGGGCTATGATGGGCGATGCCATCGACTACAACGAGTGGAAGACCGGCACCCGCGAAGAAGGCACAGTCTACTCTCTGCACTCCTTCTTCCGTAAGCTGGCACAGGGCGTCGGTCCTGCTGTGGCACTGGTGATTATGAATGGCTTAGGCTATGTAAACAACGCTAAGCCCGATGCCAATGGTGTTTTCACCGAAATCGATGTTACTTTGCTCAGCTGGGATGTGGCAATCAACCTGCGTACCTTAGTGGCGGTATTGTTCCTGGTATCTGCCATTATGCAGTTCATCGGCCTGGCGCTTGTCTATAACCTGGATAAGAAGACTTTGGCAAAGATGAATGCGGAGTTAGAAGCAAGAAAAACTGCAAAATAAGCAAAACCGGCAGCACCGCATACCGGTGCTGCCGGTTCCAAACAATTCCTTAGGAGGGGAACTATGAGAAATATTGTGAATTTAAACCCCCAGTGGGTATTTACCAAGCAGGCAGACGCCATTCCTGTGCAGATGCCCGAGAACTGGGAGGCAGTCAATCTGCCCCACTGCTGGAACGCAGTAGACGGACAGGACGGCGGTAACGATTACTACCGCGGCACCTGCCACTACGCAAAAACCTTAAATAAAGCAGACTTTCCCGCAGCAGAGCGGTACTACCTGGAGTTTCGGGGCGCAAGCAACTCTGCCGATGTCTATGTAGACGGCAAGAAACTCTGCCACCATGACGGCGGCTTCTCCACCTTCCGTGTGGATATCACCGAGCAGCTGAAGGACAATAGCCTGCTGGTGGTTGCGGTAGACAACTCCGCCAACGAAACGGTCTACCCCCAAATGGCAGACTTTACCTTCTACGGCGGCATTTATCGTGATGTGAACCTGGTTTGCGTATCTGAGAGCCACTTTGACTTAGACTACCACGGCGGTCCCGGCATTGCCGTCACCCCCACAATCGAAGGCACCAACGCCTCTGTGAAGGTAGAAACCTTCGTCACAAACCTGAAAGAGGGCCAGACCGTCCGCTACACCATCTATGACAAGGACGAAAATGTCATTGCCCAGACCGAGGCTGCAGAAACCACTGCCGTCTTGGAAATTCCCAATGTCCATCTGTGGCACGGCCGCAAGGACCCCTACCTCTACTGCTGCGAGGCAGAGCTGCTGGCAAGCGGCAATGTGCTGGACAATGTCTGCACTCGCTTCGGCTGCCGCACCTTCAAGATCGATCCTGACAACGGCTTCATCCTCAATGGCGAGGAGTACCCCCTGCGCGGCGTCGCCCGTCACCAGGACCGCTGGGGTGTGGGCAACGCACTGCTTCGTGAGCATCAGGAAGAGGATATGGACCTGATTTGCGAAATGGGCGCCACCACCATTCGCCTTGCCCACTATCAGCACGATCAGTACTTCTACGACCTGTGTGACGAAAAGGGCTTGGTAATTTGGGCAGAAATTCCCTACATTTCCAAGCATATGCCCACCGGTCGGGAAAACACCATTTCCCAGATGAAGGAACTGGTCATTCAGAATTACAACCACCCCTGTATCGCGGTTTGGGGTCTGTCCAACGAAATTTCCATTGCCGGCAGCAGCGAGGATCTGCTGGAGAACCACCGCATCCTCAACGACCTGTGCCACGAACTTGACAAGACCCGCCTGACCACCATCGCTGCGGTGTCTATGTGCAAGCTGGACGATCCTTATTTGCAGATTCCCGATGTGGTTTCCTACAACCACTATTTCGGCTGGTACGGCGGCGAGACAAGTATGAACGGTCCCTGGTTTGATAAGTTCCACGAAACCCACCCCAATATCCCCATCGGCTGCTCTGAGTACGGCTGTGAGGCGCTGAACTGGCACACCTCTGACCCTGTGCAGGGCGACTACACCGAGGAATATCAGGCATACTACCACGAGGAGCTGATTAAGCAGTTCTTCTCCCGGAAATATATTTGGGCAACCCACGTGTGGAATATGTTTGACTTTGGCGCCGATGCCCGTAACGAGGGCGGCGAAAACGGTCAGAACCACAAGGGTCTTGTGACCTTCGACCGCAAGTACAAGAAGGACTCCTTCTATGCTTACAAAGCATGGCTGTCCGACGAGCCCTTTGTCCACCTGTGCGGCAAGCGGTATGTAGACCGGGTGGAGGATGTGACCAAGGTCACAGTCTACTCCAACCAGCCCTCCGTTGAGCTGTTTGCAAACGGCGTTTCTCTGGGTGTGAAGGAAGCGGCGGACCACTTCTTCTACTTCGAAGTTCCCAATAGCGGCGAAACCGCATTGAAGGCTGTTGCCGGCCAGTGCACCGATGAGAGTGTCATTCGCAAGGTGGAAACCTTTAACGAGGACTACCGCCTGAAGGAAGAGGGCGCAATCCTCAACTGGTTTGATGTGGAAGAAAAGCCCGGCCGACTGTCCTTAAACTCCAAGATGGGCGATGTGATTTCCACCTTCCGTGGCAAGCTGATTTTTATGAAGCTGATGGGCAAGATGCTGGGTGGCGGTAAGAAGGGCGGCAAGAAGAAGGTTGCCGGCTTTGAAATGACCCCGGATATGGTGTCTATGATGAACGGCTTTACCGTGTTGCGCCTGCTGTCTTTGGCTGGCGGTATGATGGATGCCAAGTTCACCAAGGAAGACCTGCTGAAGCTCAATGCCAAGCTGAATAAAATCAAAGTCCCCAAGAAATAATAAAGCAACAGACCGCAGGGTAACCCCTGCGGTCTGTTTGATAGAAATTTCTTGACAAAAGTTCCCAATACAGATAAAATAGAAACATAATATTGAGGGAGTAATTCGGCGCTTTCCGTGCTGGGTCTTTCGTCAAAACGGCATTTATGCCCGGAAGACTCCTAAAGAATGAGACTCATGCGTGGACATATCAAAGGTTCCCGTATGGGTTTTTTTGTTACTCCCTACAAAAATTAAAGGAGAATTTACAATGGACGCAGAGTACAGGCTTTCCAAAGAAGAAGTGCTGAAAAACCTGGATGCAACCCCCGCAGGTCTTAGCTCCCAGGAAGCAGCAAAGCGGCAGGAAAAATACGGTCCGAACAAGCTCAAAGAAGCAGAGAAGGACACCTGGCTGCAAAAGTTTATGTCCCAGTTGAAGGACCCGATGCTGATCATTTTGATGATTGCCGCATTGGTTTCTGCTGCCACCACCGTTATCACCTTTTTGGGTGACAAGAATATGGGTCACCTGACCGAGGGCTTGGTGGAAGTTGGCATCATTGTGGTGGTTGTTCTGCTCAACGCCATTTTGGGCGTGATTCAGGAGAGTAAGGCAGAGGCAGCCATTGAAGCCCTGCAGACCATGACCGCCGCCACCTGTAAGGTGCTGCGCGATGGTAAGATGGTGGTCCTGCACAGCACCGAGCTTGTCCCCGGCGACGTGGTGATTTTGGAAGCAGGCGACGCAGTTCCCGCTGACGGACGTATCATCGAGAATGCTTCTTTGAAGATTGAAGAAGCCGCGCTGACCGGTGAGTCTGTGCCTGTCAACAAGCTCATTGATGCATTGAACTTAACTGCCGGTCAGGACGAAGTACCCTTGGGTGACCGGAAGAATATGTGCTATATGGGCTCTACCGTAGTTTACGGCCGCGGCAAGGCTGTGATTACCCCCACCGGTATGGACACCGAAATGGGCAAGATTGCCGGCGCATTGGCTGCCGCAGAAGAAGAGGAAACCCCTCTGCAGAAGCGTTTGGACCAGCTGGGCAAGATCCTGTCCTACATTGTTTTGGGAATCTGCGTATTTATCTTTGCCTTTAACCTGCTGATGAAGGGCGATTATTCCATCACCGGCATTTTGAGCACTTTTATGGTTGCGGTTTCTCTGGCGGTTGCGGCCATTCCCGAGGGCTTGGCTACGGTGGTTACCGTGGTGCTTTCCATCGGCGTGACCAAGATGTCCCAGCGCAACGCCGTTATCCGCCGTCTGACTGCCGTGGAAACTCTGGGCTGTACCCAGGTTATCTGCTCCGATAAGACCGGTACGTTGACCCAGAATAAGATGACCGTTGTGGACCACTTGGGTGAAACCCAGCTGCTGGCCACCGCAATGGCCCTTTGCTCCGACGCTGTGCTGAATGAGGAAAATCAGGCAGAGGGCGAACCCACCGAATGCGCACTTGTAAACTTTGCTTATTCCGTGGGCCTTAAGAAGCAGGATCTGGAAGCCAAGACACCCCGTGTGGATGAGGCCCCCTTTGACTCCGGACGAAAGATGATGTCCACCGTTCACGATTTGGGCGGTAGCTTCGTGCAGTACACCAAGGGCGGTCCCGATGTGGTGCTGGCCCGTTGCGCATACTACTATGAAGACGGCAAGGCGCTGCCCCTGACCGACGAAAAGCGCGCCGAGATTATGGCGGCGAACAAGGCTATGGCAGACAGAGCCCTCCGCGTTTTGGCAGCAGCCAAGCGGGATTGGGCAGAAAAGCCCGCCGATAACACCCCCGAGTTTTTGGAGCAGGAGCTGGTGTTCATCGGTTTGACCGGTATGATTGACCCGGTCCGTCCCGAGGTAAAGGCCGCTATTGAAGAGTGCCGCGGTGCCGGTATCCGCGCAGTGATGATCACCGGCGACCACAAGGACACCGCGGTTGCCATCGCTAAGGAACTGGGTATTATTACCGATGCCTCTGAAGCCATCACCGGCGCAGAACTGGACGCCATTTCCGACGAAGAGTTGGGCGAGGCGGTTAAGAAATACGGCGTGTACGCCCGCGTACAGCCGGAGCATAAGACCCGTATCGTCAATGCCTGGAAGAAAAACGGCTTCATCACCGCGATGACCGGTGACGGCGTTAACGACGCGCCCTCCATTAAGTCCGCCGACATCGGCGTGGGTATGGGCATCACCGGCACCGACGTTACCAAGAATGTTGCTGATATGGTGCTGGCGGACGATAACTTTGCCACCATCGTGGCAGCCGTTGGCGAAGGCCGCCGGATTTACGATAATATCCGTAAGGCAATCCAGTTCCTTTTGGCATCCAATATGTCCGAGGTGCTGGGTGTGTTTGGCGCAACCCTGTTAGGCTTTACCCTCTTAAACCCTGTCCACCTGTTGTTCATTAACCTTGTTACCGACTGCTTCCCCGCACTGGCTTTGGGTATGGAAGAGGCAGAGCCGGACACTATGCGCCGTGCGCCCCGTAACTCCTCCGACGGCATTTTTGCCGGCGGTCTGGGCTTCGATGTGGTGTATCAGGGCTTCCTGGTTACCATCATCACCGTTGCCGCTTACCTGATTGGCGCATCTATGGAATTTGGCGCAGGTTGGTTCCAGCAGCTGCGGACAGCCGGCGAGTCCGGTCACGGTATGACAATGGCATTCCTCACAATGAGTATGTGTGAAATTTTCCACTCCTTCAATATGCGCTCTCAGAGAAAGAGCGTATTCAGCCTTAAGACACAGAATAAGATTCTGTGGGCAGCTATGCTGGGAAGCTTACTTCTGACTACTGCAGTCATTGAAATTCCCTTCATCGCAAACGCATTTGGCTTTACCCCCATCGGTTGGGACGAGTACGGTATCGCAATGGCGCTGGCAATTTTGGTCATTCCCGTTGTAGAGCTGGTCAAGCTCATCCAAAGAGCCATCGCAAAGAAATAAGTAACCGCAAAACACCCTCTTTTCCGGTCTGGAAAAGAGGGTGTTCATTTTTATCATAAATTCACCACGCTGCCGGACTTCAGCTGTAGCTGCAGCTTGTCGGCAATCAGGGCAATAAACTCCGAGTTTGTAGGCTTTCCTTTCGTGTTGCTGACGGTGTAACCGAAGAACCGCTGCAGGGTGTCCAAATCCCCTCTGTCCCAAGCCACCTCAATGGCGTGGCGGATAGCCCGCTCCACCCGGGAAGGTGTGGTCTGGAATGTTTTTGCCACCTGGGGGTATAATACCTTGGTGATGGCGTTGATTACATCCATATCCTCCACCGCAAGGATAATGGCCTCCCGCAAATACTGATAGCCCTTGATGTGCGCCGGTACGCCGATTTCGTGAATGATGTTGGTCACCAGAGATTCGATGCTGGTGCCTGCTTTGGGGAGGTTTTTCTTGTTTCCTTCGCCCCGGATTTCCTCCAAATGCGCCACCAGTGTGCCCATATCGCAGGGCTTGAGCATCAAATACCGCACTCCTAAATTGGCGGCTGCGTTTGCCACATAATCGGTGACAAAACGGGATGTAGCCAAAGTCACGGGCGGGCGTTCCATACCGGAAATTGCCTTTAGCACGCTCAGTCCGTCCTGCTTGGCAAGCATCAAATCCAACACCAATATATCCGGCTTGCGCTCTGTCACCATTCGGATGGCTTGATCTCCGTCGGCTGCTGTCCCCAAAATCTGAAATCCATCAGCACGCTTCAGTGCCGTCTGCAAACTGACACAAAATTCTTCTGTACCGTCTGCAATCACTACGCTTGTATGATTGTCCATAACTACCACTCCTGACATTTTCAAAATCAATCCCCTGTGCTGCGACAAATATAATTTAGCATAAGCTGACTACATTTGCAAGGAAAAATCGCAACAAATCGTTCGACAAAATACGACAATTACCGCGAAAAAGAGAGAAAACAGAACATTCCGACAGAAATCGACAAAAAGACGAAAGCTTAGGATGTTGACGGTGCAAACGAAATGGTGTAAAATAACAAAAAACACACAGGAGGCGCAAAAATGCAAAATAAATTGCAATCGCTGAAGGCATTTTTAGACAGTGCCCGCAGTATGTATCACGCGGTGGCTTATTTGGAAAACGTCTTAAAAGAGGCAGGTTTTGTCTGCCTGCAAGAGGGAGAAAGCTGGAACCTTACCGCCGGCGGCAAGTATTATCTGACCCGTGGCGGAAGCAGCTTAATCGCCTTTCGTGTACCCCAGGCGGCGCCTAAGGGCTTTTTGCTCACCGCCAGCCACTGTGACCGCCCCGGTTTTCAGGTAAAGGAAAACGGGGAGCTGAAAGGGAAATACACCCGCCTTGCCACAGAAAAATACGGCGGACCGATTATCTTCTCCTGGCTGGACAGACCCCTGTCCGTTGCCGGGCGGGTGATCGTAGAAACCGAGCAAGGTGTAGAAGCCAGGCTTTTGGACATCGACAAAGATTTGCTGCTTATCCCCAATGTTGCCATTCATATGAACCGGAAGGTCAACGAGGGCTATAACTTCAACCCCGCAGTGGACACCCTGCCCTTGGCAGGCACAGAGCAGGCGAAACTGTGGCAGCAGATCGAGCAGGCAGCAGGCGGCAAGCTTTTGGGTCACGATTTATTCCTGTACCTGCGGGAAAAGGCAAGAATTTGGGGCGCAGAGGAGGAATTTATCTCTGCACAGGGGCTTGATGACCTGCTTTGCGTCTGGGGCTGTACCCAGGGCTTCCTGAATGCCTCCGCAAGCGAAGATATCCCTGTGCTTTGTGTCTTTGACAGCGAAGAGGTAGGTTCTTGCTCTTGCCAGGGCGCAGCCTCTCAGCTGCTGGCAGGTACAGTCAGCCGCATTTGTAAGGCGTTAAAGCTGGACCGGGAAGTGCTGCTTGCACGCAGCTTTATGATTTCTGCAGACAATGCCCACGCCTTGCACCCCAATCATCCGGAGTATGCAGATGCTGCCAATGCCCCTGTGATGGGCGGCGGCATTGTGCTGAAATTCAATGCGAATCTGCGCTATGTCACAACCGGTGTGGCAGCTGCGGTGGTGCGTCAGGCTTGCAAAAAGGCAGAAGTGCCGGTGCAGACCTATTACAACCGTGCAGACCTGCCCGGCGGCTCCACTTTAGGCAGCATTTCTCTGGGCAATGTTTCCGTGCCCTCTGCCGATATCGGTGTTCCCCAGTTGGCGATGCACTCTGCTTATGAAACCGCCGCGGTGCAGGACAGCCTCTATTTGGAGCAGGCAATGCAGGCATATTACAGCAGCACCTTACAGGCAAAGCCTGACGGAAGCCTGGAACTTGGCTAAAATCCGTGGAATTGCACAAATTCCCCACCCAAAATCTGTAAGAAATCACCATTGCAGGGGGACGCGGTTTGTGGTATTATTATAACATCCGGGCATATCGTAACCTACTCCACTAATTAGGAGCGGTATGTCACAAAAGGAGGAAAAAAGAAAAACCGTTCAACTCACGGTGCGGCAGTGTGGAGACCTGTCGTAATGCCCCGGCTGTTTTGCTCGGTCGGCGGTGAGAGCATATGCGAGGATTCGGTATGCTTAGAGTTAAGAAGCTATGGCACAAGTTATTCTGAAAAATGTCAAGAAGGTCTATCCCTTCAGCGGTGACGATCTCAAGAAGCAGAAGAAGAATGAAAAGATTCTTGAGAAGCTGAAGAAGAAGGACCCCTCTGCTTACGAGCACTATATGGCTCGTCAGAGCGAAAAAGCAAAGCTGCAGATTACCGAGCAGGGTGTTGTGGCCGTTCAGGAATTCAATCTGGAAATCGCAGATAAGGAATTCATTGTTCTGGTTGGACCTTCCGGCTGTGGTAAGTCCACCACTTTGCGTATGATCGCCGGCTTGGAAGAAATTTCCGATGGCGAACTGTGGGTCGGTGACTGTTTGGTCAACGACGTAGCTCCTAAGGACCGCGATATCGCAATGGTCTTCCAGAACTACGCTCTGTATCCCCACATGACTGTTTATGAAAACCTGGCTTTCGCACTGAAGCTGCGTCACGTCCCCAAGGCAGAGATTGACCGCAAGGTTAAGGAAGCTGCTGAGATCCTGGACATCACCAACCTGTTGGGCCGTAAGCCCGCTGCATTGTCCGGCGGTCAGCGTCAGCGTGTGGCTATCGGCCGTGCAATCGTCCGTGACCCCAAGGCAATGCTCATGGACGAGCCTTTGTCCAACCTGGACGCCAAGCTGCGTAACCAGATGCGTGCTGAGATCATCAAGATGCGTCAGCGTATCGATACCACCTTTATTTACGTTACTCACGACCAGACTGAGGCTATGACCCTGGGTGACCGTATCGTCATTATGAAGGACGGCTTCATTCAGCAGGTCGGCACTCCTCAGCAGGTCTTTGATCATCCCTACAACCTGTTCGTAGCAGGCTTTATCGGCGCTCCTCAGATGAACCTGATGGACGCAAAGCTTGTTAAGGTTGACGGCAAGTACGCCGTTCAGTTGGGCGACTATGTTTCCGTCTTCTCCGAAGAGAAGCAGGCTCGTTTGGCAGCAAACAACGTCGAGGAGCAGGACATCATTGCGGGTGTCCGTCCCGAGCACATTGTTTTGGCTGACGAGGGCATCGAGGCAACCATCACCGTTAACGAATTGATGGGCTCCTCCGTCCACCTGCACGTTGACATTGGTGGCAAGGACGTCATCGTCATTGTTTCCACAATGAACCTGACCGGTGCAGAAATTGCTGCTCTGAAGGCAGGCGCCACTGTTAAGCTGGCATTCCCCGCCAATGTGATGCATGCTTTCGGTAAGGATACCCAGATCAACCTGGAAGCTTAATCTACTTACAAAAATACCCGCCTTTTTGGCGGGTATTTTTTTCAGAGGTCAAAGAACCCCCAAAACGCCAAAACACCTTGCGGAGCAAGAGGCTTATCCGGTCCAGGGTTTGAGATTGCCACGTCGCCTACGGCGCCTCGCAATGACATACTGAGATACGTATAACATTCTTCGTGTTTTGGCGTTTTGGGGGTTGTTTGACCTCTGTTGGGAATAACCGGTTTTGCGCAGTTTTACCTTGACAAACAGAGTGAAAAAAGTTAAAATTTTAACTATATTATGAAAATGGGAAAGGGTTTACTTTTTGCAAAAATTGTCAAATTTTCCGTTTTCTGCAAGGAGTATTTCGCTTGAGAAAAAGTGGTGTTTTTATGCATATTACCTCCCTGCCCGGACCCTATGGCGTGGGCACAATGGGAGCGAATGCCTATGCATTTATTGATTTTTTGCAGGGCGCAGGGCAGAGCTATTGGCAGATTTTGCCCCTGACCCCCACGGGTTTTGGGGATTCTCCCTATCAGTCCTGTTCTGCATTTGCCGGCAACCCCTATTTGATTGACCTGGATTTGCTGGCAGCCCAGGGCCTCTTGGAAAAAGAACAAATCAGCCGGTATTTCTGGGGTGACAGGGAAGATACGGTGGATTTTTACGCCCTGTATCAAAATAGACTGAACGTTCTGGAGCTTGCCTTTGCAAACTTCCGCGATACGGAAGCTTTGGACCGGTTCTGTCTGAAAAACAGCAGTTGGCTGTCGGAATATGCCCTGTTTATGGCACTGAAAGAGGAGCAGGACGGAAAGCCCTGGTATCTGTGGCCCCAGGGGGAGAAGTTCCGGGACATCAAGACCCTGCAGCAGGCGCGGATACGCCTGCAACAAAGAATTCGCTTTTATTATTTTGTGCAGTATGTATTTTATTCCCAATGGGAAAGCTTAAAGAAATACGCAAACGAAAAGGGAATTTCCATTATTGGCGATGTGCCTATCTATGTTCCTTTCGATAGTTGCGAGGTTTGGAGCGAGCCGGAGCTGTTTCAGCTGGACGAAACCCTGACGCCCATCGCCGTGGCAGGCTGCCCCCCGGATGTGTTCACTGCAGACGGTCAGCTTTGGGGCAACCCCCTGTACCGCTGGAATGTGCACAAAGCCGACCATTACCGCTGGTGGCGTTTCCGGTTGGCGCAGGCAGGCAGAATGTATGATGTGGTGCGGCTGGATCATTTCCGTGCCTTTGAATCCTATTGGGCAGTGCCTTATGAGGATGAGACCGCCCGTGGCGGTCACTGGGAGAAAGGTCCGGGAATGGACTTCTTCCGGGTAATACAGACGAAACTTCCGGATTTGCAGATGATTGCCGAGGATTTGGGCTTTTTAACGCCGGAGGTATTCCAGCTGCGGGACGAAACCGGCTATCCCGGCATGCGGGTGCTGCAATTCGCTTTTGACAGTCGGGAACCTTCTTTGTATTTGCCCCATACTTATATAGAGAACACCGTTTGCTACATCGGCACACACGATAATATGACCCTGCGGCAGTATCTTACGGAATCTCCTGCAGAAACCGTGGCGTATGCTAAGGAGTATATGGGTCTAAGCAATGAAGAGGGGATGCATTGGGGCGTAATTCGCACGGCACTATCCAGTATATCCCGGCTTTGCGTTTTACAAATGCAGGACCTTTTAGAGCTGGGCGGTGAGGCGCGAATGAATTTCCCCGGAACCGTGGGAAATAATTGGACTTGGCGCGCGTTACCCGGCGGCTTTACAAAACAGTTAGAAACAAAAATTTGCCGTTTGACGAGTCTTTATGGCAGATATCAGCAGAGAGGAGAAAACTATGAAATTTAATTGCCAGGATATTTTGAAAATGACAGAGGCACAGCTGAAGTTTACCCACGACGTGTCTTTGCAGGATGCCACTGCCCAGGAGTTGCACGAGGCGTTGGGCAAATCCCTGATGATGGCAATCAGTGACAGCTGGAGTCACAGCAAGGCTACCCGTATGCCCAAAAGAAAGGCATATTATATTTCTGCTGAGTACTTGATTGGCCGTTTGGTGTATTCCAATTTGTTCAATTTGGGGATTTTGGAGGAAATGAAGCAGGTCTTTGCCGAAAAAGGCGTGGACCTGGCGATTTTGGAGGAAATTGAGGATGCCGCTTTAGGTAACGGCGGCTTGGGAAGACTGGCAGCTTGCTTCTTAGATAGTGCCGCCAGCACCAATGTGCCTCTGTCCGGTTACGGTTTGCGCTACCGCTTCGGTCTGTTTAAGCAGAAATTTGATGCAAACGGCTCTCAGATTGAGACCGCTGACGACTGGGCGAAATTCGGTGACCCCTGGTCCTACCGCCGCTATAACCACACCGTCAAGGTGTCCTTCCCCGACCATAATGTGCTGGCAGTGCCCTACGATGTGCCGGTTATCGGCTACGGCACAGACAATATCGGCACGCTCCGTCTGTGGCAGTGTGAGGCAGAGGAGGAATTAGACTTTAATGCCTTTAATAATCAGGACTATTTACGCGCCCTGACCCAGAAAAATCAGGCGGAGGACATCACCCGTGTGCTCTACCCCAACGATTCCACCTGGGAGGGTAAGCGCCTGCGTATCAAGCAGCAGTATGTGTTGTCCAGCGCATCCTTGCAGGATATGCTGCGGGTGTATAAGTCTGTCCACGGCACCGATATGAGCCATTTTGCCGAGTTCTATGCCGTGCAGCTGAATGATACCCACCCGGCAATGTCCATTCCGGAGCTGATTAGACTTTTGATGCTGGAGGGCATGGACTTTGAGGGCAGCTTCCGAATTGCCCAAAAGACCTTCTCCTACACCAACCACACCGTTATGGGTGAGGCACTGGAAAAGTGGGATTTGGAGCTGATGCGCAGTGTGGTGCCCCAGATTGTGGATATCATCTGCCGCCTTGACCAAAAGCTGAAAAGCGAGCATCCGGAGCTGTTTATCATCCGTGACAATACCGCCCATATGGCAAACTTAAGTGTGTACGTGGGCAGCTACGTCAACGGCGTTGCAGAAATTCACTCCCAGATTTTAAAGGATGATTGCTTCAAGGATTGGTATCGGGCATTCCCGGACCGCTTCCAGAATAAGACCAACGGCGTCACCCCCCGTCGCTGGCTGGGTCTTTGCAATCCGGAGCTGACACAACTGATTAAGTACCGCATCGGCGATGATTTCCTCAAAGAGCTGGACAAAATTTCCAAGCTGAAGAGTATGATTGACGACGATATGGTGCGTCAGTTTAACGCGGTCAAGCGGGTGAAAAAGGAGCAGCTTTGCAAAGAAATTTACCAAAAAGAGGGCGTCCGTCTGAACCCGGACTTTGTCTTTGATGTGCAGGTCAAGCGCCTGCACGAGTATAAGCGGCAGCTGCTGAACGCCCTGTCTATTATGGATATTTACTTCCGGCTGAAAAACGGACAGCTGCCGGGCTTCCACCCCACAGTGTTCCTGTTCGGCGCAAAATCCGCCCCCGGCTATGCCCGCGCCAAGGCAATTATTCGCTACATCAACCGCATTGCCCGGCTGATTAACAACGACCCGGATATGCACGAAAAGATGAAAGTGGTGTTTGTGCAGAACTATAACTGCTCCTACGCCGAGTATATCATTCCCGCAGCAGACATCTCCGAGCAGATTTCTCCTGCCGGCACAGAGGCTTCCGGCACCGGCAATATGAAGCTGATGATGAACGGCGCGGTGACCTTAGGCACTATGGACGGCGCCAATGTGGAAATCGTCAAAGAGGCAGGCCTGGAAAACAACTATATTTTCGGTGCCACCGTGGAGGAGATTAACAATTCCCGGGATAGCTACAACCCCCGCTGGATTTATGACCACAACGAAAATCTCCGTCGCGCCCTCAATACCCTGGTGGATGGCACCGTACCCACCGACGGCGACCAGCAGGAGCTGTTCCACGCGCTGCTGGACGGCACACCCTGGCATCGTGCTGACCACTATTTCCTGCTGATGGACTACGAAAGCTATGTGTCCACCAAGCTTCGCGCCAACGCCGATTATGCTGACCGGCTGGCATTTGGCAGAAAGTGCCTGATGAATGTGGCAAGCTCCGCCAAGTTCTCTTCCGACCGTACCATCCGTCAGTACGCCGAAGAAATCTGGCACATCGAACCCACCCAATAATACAGAAAATCCTTGAAAGTCATTGACTTTCAAGGATTTTTTTGCATAAGCCACCGCTTCCGTGGATTGTGCTCAATATATTCCCAAATTTCGTTGTAGTCCTCTTGATTGCGCACCACGTGGTCATAATAAGACCGCTGAAAATGTTTCATACCCGGTGTGTTCATACGCAGATTGACTTGCTTTGTGGTTTGGTATTTATACCAACCGATCACATTTCCTAATGTAGGGGACGGGTTTCCCGTCCCGTCATCTAAATCAAACCGAAGCAATAGGTGAATATGATCCGGCATAATCACATATTTGTCCACCGATACCAACGGGTATTTATCCGGGATTTGTCGGATGATTTCTTCTGCAATGTTTCCGAAAGGCTTCGGGACGGGGAACCCGTCCCCTACGATTGTGGATAAAACCGGTTTTCTACCTTGGGTGCAAATGGTAACAAAATAGGCACCGTTTTGATTGTAATTGTATTCCGGAATGCGATTTGGCTTTCTCTGTGGTAATTCCATAATCTTACACCTTGCTATTCAAAATTCTTTTTGTAGGGGCAGATGCCCACATCAGCCCGTGCCTTCCTATATAGTATAACATATTATGTCAAAAACTTTTTTAGCATGTTACAATTTCGATATAACTTGCGTCTTGTTTAGTAGAAAGGCCTTTTAAGTGAAAGGGGGTCCCCCATGAATGATGAAAAAATAATAGCGCTTTTTTATGACCGGGATGAGCGGGCAATCCGGGAATGTATGGATACCTACGGCTGCTACTGCCGTGTGGTGGCTGCCGGCATACTGTCAGACCCTGCGGACATTGAGGAAGCGGTGGCGGACACCTGGCTTTTGGCGTGGGATTCCATACCGCCCCAACGGCCTCAGTATTTGCGGTTGTTTTTGGGGCGTATTACCAGAAATAGGGCTATCAGTATCTGGCGCAAAAATAATGCTGATTGTCGGGGCGGCGGTCAGGTCGCGGTGGCGTTGGAGGAGTTGGGGGAGTGCATTTCTTCGGGAGTATCTGCCGAGGATAATGTGAATTCCAAGGACTTGCAAAATGCCATTACAGAATTTCTAAAGTCCCGACCGATACTGCATCGTCAGGTGTTTTTGCGTCGGTATTTTTACATGGAGGAAATCCCTGCCATTGCCAATCGCTATGGTCTAAGAGAGGTCAATGTCCGTATGATTTTGAACCGCACCCGTCAGAAATTGAGAAAATATCTGATACAGGAGGGATATGATTTATGAAACGAGAGCAATTATTAGAGGCAATCGGCGGTGTGGAGGAGAGATTGCTTGCGGAAAGCGAGAAAACTGTCCGCCGCCCCCGTATGGGCATAGGCCGTGTTGCGCTGATTGCGGCAGTTGTGGCGGCGCTTACAATCACCGTCATGGCAAGCACCGGCGTGATTACCGGCTTTTTGAGCGCGGAAGAAAACGGTTCTTCTGTGTCCAATCTTTCCACCGGTATGGGAACGTTTGTGTACAGTGATGATGCCATTTATTATGGCGCACCGGGCTATATTTACAAATACGATGTAAACGGAAAGCTTCTAAAAACCTATCCGCTAAGTGACAGATACGAAGCACCGGTATATATGTTCGCAACAGAAGATGCCATTGTCTATGTGAATGTGCTGGGCGTAACTGTGGAGCCGGAAAATGAAGAGGATCCCGGCAGAGCACACCATTGGGGATTGCGGATACAACCCAAGGACGGCTCAGCACCTCAAAGCATCTATCCGGAAATCACCGCCACAAATGCGTATGTGGACGGAACGCAGCTCTACACCACCAACGGCGGAGAAATGCTGACAAGAATCGACCTGCAGACCTTGAAAAAGGAAGACCTGCTGGAAAATGTGAGCCAGTATTTTGTGGATGACACCTATATTTACGCGGTGCAGAGCAGCAACGAAAAGTGCTATTTCCGCAGCTTGAAGGACGAGATTAACTTTGAAAAAATCTCTCTGAAATTTTACCCTAATAAGGTCATTGCAGATGGAGATACCCTGTATATCTGTCAGTGGATTGAGGAGGATGACAGAGAAGCGGGGCAATTACCCTATCAGATCAATCGGGTGCAAGAAGGCGTGATTACTCCGCTGCCTATTTACACTTGGTTTTATCAGGTGTTGGATGGCTGCGTTCTCTACCGAGACGATAGCTATAAACTGAAAAGCTATGATTTGAACACCGGAGAAACAAAAACACTGGAGAAGAATGTTTTTGATTTTTCTGTTGTGGGCGGTCGGTATGTTTGCATTGAACAGTTCAACAAAGCACCTGTGGTGCTGGATTGGACTACGGGAGAAACTGTTAAATTGCCGGCAGAAAAATAAAATAGACAATGGAAATTCCCCCGTATGCATCTGCATACGGGGGAATTTTTAGCTTTCTACTACGATTTCTTTGAGGACAAGGCCGGGGTTGCGTTTGATGGTGAAGTCAATGGCCCAGTAGCTACTGAACACCAGCAGGCTTCTGCCCCGGTAATCTTCCAAAAGCTCGGCATCTGAGCCCAAATTCAGGTCAGCAAGGTCGCCGGGATAGCTTTCAATGAGCCGAATTTCCTCGTAGGGCAGACCCTCCATACGCAGGTCCACGCCGTACTCATTTTTCATACGGTACTGGAACACATCAAATTGCAACGTGCCCACAACACCCACAATAACCTCTTCCATACCGGAATTGGGGACTTTGAAAATCTGAATAGCGCCTTCCTGTGCAATCTGCTCCGTACCCTTGACAAACTGCTTGCGCTTCATAGAATCCTTGGCAGAAACCCGGGAGAAATGCTCCGGGGCAAATGTGGGAATGCCGGAATACAGGAATTTTTTACTTGGCACAGTGATGGTGTCACCGATGGCGAAAATACCAGGGTCAAATACGCCAATTACGTCGCCTGCATAAGCCTCTTCCACGATTTCCCGCTCGGCAGCCATCAGCTGCTGCGGCTGGGACAGACGCATTTTCTTGCCGCCCTGCATATGGTAATATTCCGTGTCTCTTTGGAATTTGCCGGAGCAAATACGCATAAATGCCAAGCGGTCGCGATGTGCCTTGTTCATATTCGCCTGAATTTTGAACACAAAGGCAGAAAAATCCGGGCTGAACGCATCCACTTCGCCACAGTCTGCGGTGCGGGACAGGGGCGGAGGGGTTAATTTCAAGAAGTTTTCCAAGAACGGCTCAATGCCGAAGTTGGTCAGCGCAGAGCCGAAGAACACGGGAGACAGGTTGCCGTTGCGCACCGCTTCCATATCCATTTCTCTGCCGGCAGATAATAGCTCCACATCGTCAATGAGCTGCTGGTGCTTGTCTTCACTGTCAAGTAAGGTAGCGACCTGAGAGTCATACAGGTCGACTTCCAGCTTGTCGGCCTTCGCTTTGCCGTTTACGCCGGAGAAGAATAAAAGCTGGCTCTTTTCCCGGTCATACACGCCCTGAAAATCCTTGCCGCAGCCGATGGGCCAGTTCATTGCGTAGGTCTCAATGCCCAGCTCCCGCTCCACCTCGTCCAGCAGGTCAAAGGGGTCTTGGGTTTCCCGGTCCATCTTGTTAATAAAGGTGAAAATGGGAATGTGCCGCATGGCGCAGACCTTGAAAAGCTTTCTTGTTTGGGGCTCGACGCCCTTTGCGCCGTCAATCACCATCACCGCAGCATCCGCAGCCATCAGGGTGCGGTAGGTGTCCTCGGAGAAGTCCTGGTGACCGGGGGTGTCCAGAATGTTGATGCAGAAGCCGTTATACTGGAACTGCATCACAGAGGATGTGACAGAAATACCACGCTGCTTTTCAATCTCCATCCAGTCGGAGGTGGCTGCGCGGGAATTCTTTTTGCCCTTGACGACACCTGCCTGGGCGATTGCGCCGCCGTAGAGCAGGAATTTTTCTGTTAAGGTGGTTTTGCCGGCGTCGGGGTGGGAGATAATGGCAAAAGTCCGACGGCGGGAAATTTCTTCCATTAAAGTTGACATAATATCTACTCCATCATTACTTTTATAACAACAACTTAGTTTACCACATTTTTCTAATATTTACAAGCCCTGCCCATAAAAGACGACCCCCTCATCCGAGGGGGTCAGGAATTATGGAATTAGGCTTTGCCGGCGCAACCCAGAACGTTAACCAGCTTGTGGCGAACGATTTCCTTGATGTTAGCACGAGCGGGCTTCAGGTACTGACGGGGGTCGAAGTGATCGGGATGATCGTTGAAGTACTTACGAACAGTGCCGGTCAGTGCCAGACGCAGGTCGGAGTCGATGTTGATCTTGCAGACGGACAGGCTTGCTGCCTTGCGCAGCTGCTCTTCGGGAACGCCGATAGCATTGGGCATCTTGCCGCCGTTGGCGTTGACCATTGCAACGTACTCCTGAGGAACGGAAGAAGAACCGTGGAGCACGATGGGGAAGCCGGGCAGACGCTTGGTGACTTCTTCCAGAACGTCGAAACGCAGAGCGGGGGGAACCAGGATGCCCTGCTCGTTCACAGTGCACTGCTCGGGAGTGAACTTGTAAGCGCCGTGGGAAGTGCCGATGGCGATTGCCAGGGAGTCACAACCGGTCTTAGCAACGAACTCCTCAACCTCTTCGGGACGGGTGTAGGAAGCAGCCTCAGCGGAGACGTTCACATCGTCCTCAATGCCGGCCAGAGAGCCCAGCTCAGCCTCAACCACAACACCGCGGTCGTGTGCGTACTCAACAACCTTCTTGGTGATCTCGATGTTCTCCTCGAAGGAGTGGGAAGAAGCGTCGATCATAACGGAGGTAAAGCCGCCGTCGATGCAGCTCTTGCAGGTCTCGAAGCTGTCGCCGTGGTCCAGGTGCAGGGCGATGGGAATGTTGGGGCACTCGATCACAGCAGCCTCAACCAACTTCACCAGGTAAGTGGGGTTGGCGTAAGCACGTGCGCCCTTGGAAACCTGCAGGATGACAGGTGCGTTCTCTTCGGCGCAAGCCTCGGTGATGCCCTGAATGATTTCCATGTTGTTGACGTTGAAAGCGCCGATAGCATAGCCGCCGTCGTAGGCCTTCTTGAACATTTCGGTAGTAGTAACCAGAGCCATAATTTTCAATCCTTTCTAACATAAGCGGTATTCCGCATTTTTCTACTCTTACATTATAGCATAAAATATTTATGTTTCAATAAAAAATTTTGCAATGGGGCAATTATATGGGAAAGTGACAATTTTTTCGGGGTTACCCCTAAGTTTTTTGGAGAAAAATATCGTTATTTTCTATTTACCTTTCTCGGGAAATAGAGTATAATACAAAATGGAAATTTATGAAACAAAATTGCAAGGAGTATATAATATGAAACTTTCCCCCCTGCAGCTGGCAAGATACCAGTATCAGCCCAAGCTTCCCGGCATGCTGCGTAACGGCATTTCCGAGATTTGCGTGAAAGATGGCAACCCCACCGAGAGCGTGGCGGACCAGGAAAAAATCAAGGCGCTGTTCCCCAATACTTACGGCAAGAATGAAATCACCTTCCAGAAGGGTCAGAACACCTCTGCTGCCAAGAAGCAGGTTGTGGGTGTGATTCTCTCCGGCGGTCAGGCCCCCGGCGGTCACAATGTGATTTGCGGTCTGTATGATGCGCTGAAAGCAACTAACAAGGATAATGTCCTGTATGGCTTCAAGGGCGGTCCCAGCGGCCTGCTGGAAAACGATTACCTGATTTTCGATGACGAGTATATCAATGCCTACCGCAACACCGGCGGCTTTGATATTATCGGCTCCGGCCGTACCAAGTTAGAGACCGAGGAGCAGTTTGCTATCGTTGCAGAAAACTGCAAAAACCACGGCATCACCGCTTTGGTCATCATCGGCGGTGATGACTCCAACACCAACGCCGCAGTGCTGGCTGAGTACTTTGCCGCCCATAACACCGGTGTGCAGGTCATCGGCTGCCCCAAGACCATTGACGGCGACCTAAAGAACGAAGATATCGAATGCTCCTTCGGCTTCGACACTGCCACCAAGACTTATGCCGAAATCGTAGGCAACATTGAGCGCGATGCCAACTCCGCCAAGAAGTACTGGCACTTTGTGAAGGTGATGGGCCGCAGCGCTTCCCATGTGGCTTTGGAGACTGCTCTGCAGACCCAGCCCAACATTTGTCTCATCGGTGAGG
Source organism: Faecousia sp. (assembly GCA_045644625.1). Lineage (GTDB taxonomy): Bacteria > Bacillota > Clostridia > Oscillospirales > Oscillospiraceae > Faecousia. The sequence goes on along the minus strand of JAZRHG010000013.1, from coordinate 4,047 downwards.
AAGTGGCTGCCAAGAAGATGTCCTTAGCCCAGATTACCGATTACATTGCCGATTCCGTGGCTGCCCGCGCCGCCAAGGGTTGGAACTTCGGCGTTGCATTGATTCCCGAGGGTATCGTGGAATTTGTTCCCGAGTTCTCCGTGCTGATTGCCGAAATCAACGAGCTGCTGGCAGGCAGCAAGGCAGATGCTTTCAACGCCCTGCCCTCCTGGAACGAAAAGTACGCCTTCATTGAGGCAGGCCTCACTAAGGAGTCTATGGCTGTGTTTGCCATTTTGCCCCAGGGCATTCAGCAGCAGCTGTTCTTAGAGCGTGATCCCCACGGCAACGTGCAGGTGTCCCTCATTGAGTCTGAGAAGCTGTTCTCCGAGATGGTCAAGGAGAATTTGGCTGCCCGTAAGGCTGCCGGCACCTACACCGGCAAGTTTGCCCCCTTGCACCACTTCTTAGGTTACGAAGGCCGCTGCGCATTCCCCTCTAACTTCGATGCGGACTACTGCTACAGCTTAGGCTACAACGCCTTTATGCTGATTCAGTACGGCTTCAACGGCTACCTGTCCAAGGTTTCCAACCTCTCCAAGCCTGCCGAGCAGTGGATTGCCGGCGGTATGCCCATCACCAAGATGATGAATATGGAGCGCCGCCACGGTCACGACAAGCCCGTTATCCGCAAGGCTTTGGTGGAGCTGGACGGCAAGCCCTTCACCTTCTTCGCTGCCAACAGAGAGAAGTGGGCAGTGGAGACCTGCTATGTCTACCCCGGTGCCATCCAGTACTTTGGACCTTCCGAAGTCTGCGACACCACCACCGTCACTTTGGCGCTGGAAAAGGCTTAAAACCAAAAATAATTGCCCTTGGGAAATTTCCCAAGGGCAAATTTTTATAATTTTTCGGTGAACACGATGCCGGAAATGCTTTGCAGTTCCTCCAAAAGCTCTAAATGGCTTTGGCGTTTTTGCAGCTTTAAGTACACAATATAGCCCCGTACACCGGTCTCGCTGATGGCACCCTGCTCCTGCTGGATGTCGGTCACCTCGATGTTTCGGTTGCGAATTTCCCGCAGGAAATCTCCCAAAGCATACTCCTTTGCCAGTTCCACATACAGTTCCAAAGCTTTGCTTTTCCGCTGCACCTGTTTGTCAATGATTTGCATCAGAGTCATAATCAGATACACCGCCACACCGCCAATCACCGCCGCTTCATAAAAGCCCACGCCGATGGCAAGTCCCACACCGGCGGCAGTCCAAAGACCGGCGGCGGTGGTCAAACCTTTAATCTGATTTCGGCGGGTGACCATAATGGTGCCGGCACCCAAAAAGCCGATGCCGCTGACTACCTGCGCGCCCATTCGCACCGGGTCACCGGTGGCGAAAACCTGACACACATATTGGTTTGTCAGCATAATCAGGCAAGCACCCAGGCTCACCACCATATAAGTACGCAATCCTGCGGGGCGGTTTTTCAGTTCCCGTTCCAGACCAATCAGTCCGCCAATCAAAATCGCCAGTATAATGCGGATAACCACCGCAAGTAAGGTCACTTCTCGTAATTGCATAGGCACACCTCCTAAGTAAGTCTATGTATCAAAGATGCGTTTCTTCCCGCTTTTGGCAAGTGAACAAAATCACCTGTTTTTCTTTTGCGGTTTCTTTGAGGATTTCCATTGCCTGGGCAAGTCTTGTGTCGTCAAAGCGGACAAAAGCGTCGTCCAGCACCAAAGGCGCATCCGGCGTCAGGGCTTCTGCCACCGCCAAACGCAGGGCAAGATAGAGCTGGTCCACCGTGCCGTCACTACGGAACCGGGCATCCGATAAAGTGTTCTCGCCCATTGCACCTGCCTCCAGGCAAAAATCTTGGGTCAGCTGCAGCCGGTCGTACCGACCGCCGGTGAGACGGGCAAACAGCTGCTGCGCCCGTCCGGAAATCTGGGGCGCAAACCGCCGTTGCAGCTCTGTGGTTGTATGGGTGAGGGTCTGCATTGCCAGTTCGGCAGCCTGATAGTAAGTTTCCAGCTTTTCGATGCGGGCGTTGACCTTCTGAAGTTCCTGGGTTAGTGCGTCAGCTTGTCCCAAAGCGTGCATCTGTCCCTGACACAGTCCCAGGTTCCGTTGCAGCTGCTGATTTTCCGCTTGTAGGTTAATCAGTTGCTGCTGGGTTTGTTCCTTGGTCAAAGTAAGCCCGTCGGCAAAAGTGGGGGGATCCACTTTTTCAATCAAGGCGCTCAGCTCCTCGGCACGCAGCTTTGCCTGCTGATAATGCTCGTGGGCTTTTTGCAGCGCCTGATGCGCACTTAGCATATCCGCAAAGGCGGCAGTCGCCTCGGCAACGGTTTTGCCTTGGGTGATGGCTTGGATTTGCGTTTCAATGACCGCTTTCCGCCGGGCAATGTCCTCCTGGAGGGCAGTTTGCGCTGCGTTTCTGCGGTTGTAGCTATCGGTGGCGTCCTGATATTGCATTGCCATAGCAATCCAAAGACTGCTGTCTACCCCCTGATAGCGGGTCAGCATAGCTTCTTTTTCTTTCCGTTTTTCCCCTTGCTTTGCAAAATACAAAATAAGCAGTATAGCGGCGGCTGCAAACAGGGGGATGCAGAACAAGGATGAAAGGGTCAGCACACCTGCCACCGCCAAAAGTCCTGCTAAAATCAGCCAAATGGAGGAAACGGACTTGTTTAAATTGTCATAGGCGGCCTTATCCTTTTGCGCTTGCGCCAATGCCTCGGCTGCAGGAAGTCCTGCATAAATAGCCGGGGCGCGGGGGGCTTCTTCCATAGGGGGAACTGTTTCGCCGGCAGAGGCGGCTTGCTGTATGGCAAGCTGCTCCAACTGCCGCAAGCTTTCCCGGATTTTGTTTTCCTCCGGCAGGTTTTGACAAATTGCGTTTTTTTCTTCCAGCTGCGCCTTGGCATCTGCAAAGGCTTTTTGGGCATTTTCCAGCCGATTTGCCGTTTCTAAGGATGCTTGATAGCGCAGCGCAGCTGTATGGTTTTCCAACGCGGAAAGGGAGTCTTTTACCTGTGCTTGCCGCTCTTTGATGCGGGCAGCCTGCAGCTTCAGATTTTCCAGTTGGGAGATTTTGCTTTCCAGTTCTCCCCGCAAAGCCTCTGCCTTGGGCAGCTCGCCGGTCTTATTGTGGCGGCAGCGGTTTTTCAGGTCTTTGAGCTTTTGCATCAAATCGTCAGCGGCACCACTTTCGTCGCCGGTGGTGACCAGTGCATTCAGCCGGCGGCGCAGGGCGTCGTCCTGGGTGACGGGCATATCGTTTAGGCGTAGGAAACCCGCCCGCTGAAATACGCTTTTTTCCACACCCAGCAAGGTTTGACCGCAATTGTCCGCTGTCAATTCCGGCACGGGAATGCCGGTTTCGGTTTCATAAGCGCGGAATTGACCCATAGGCACACGGCCCTTGCTGCTGCGCTCTAACGTGATGGCTTTGCCGTTCCAGGCAATGTCCATCCGTCCGGACATCTCCGCGCCGGACCAGGGCTTATATTGTTCTTTTACTGCCAAGCCGTCCTTGGTGGTCCGTTCCTTGGTGTCCACGCCGTAAAGCATTGCCACCAAAAAGGCACACCAGGTGCTTTTGCCCCATTCGTTGGGGGCATGAATAACATTGAGTTCCTCCTGAAAGGTCAGTGTTTGACCAAGCAGCTTACCGAAGGTGGCAGTCATCGAGAGAATTTTCACGGCAAGACCACCTCCTGTCCGCTGAGTAAGGTGCGGGAAATTTTTGCCGCTAAAGTGGCAAGCTCCGTTTCCTGCGTCTTGAGCATTTTAAAATACATACCCTCTAAGGTATCGTCGTTTTCGCTGCCCCAAATATCCAATGGCGGTGTGGTTTTGTCCCGCAGCACCAAATTGGGGAACTGGGGGTAATTTGCCTGCAATCCAGCCAAATCCACAGGCGCACTGGGACCTGTCAGGGTAATGCGGTAAAAATCCTCGTTTCCCACAGGGGGCAGAACACTGTCCAGACCCTTTTCAGCAGGCACTTCCAAATCGTAAAAACGGGGTGTGTCCAAGGGCGCGAAACGGGTAGTGACGGTGT
>JAZRHG010000012.1:0-35664 GCA_045644625.1 Faecousia sp. | reverse complement strand
TTTTTTGGTGCGCGAGGCGGGACTTGAACCCGCATGCCCGGAATGAGCACTAGAACCTGAATCTAGCGAGTCTACCAATTCCACCACTCGCGCATATCGCAGTCACTTCCGCAACCGCTCGAATATAGTACCACGCGCGACAAGATTTGTCAACAGTTTTTTTGAAAAATCCTATTTCTTTTATTTTGCGGCGCGCCGCTATGATTTTCCGGTTTCTTTTTTTGTTTTTTCGTGTTATACTGTAGAAAACGAAAGGTGGGTTACTATGGATTTTCTGCCGATTTCAAAACAGGATATGGCAAAGCGGGGTTGGCAGCAGTGCGACTTTGTCTACATCATTGGCGATGCCTATGTGGACCATCCCTCCTTCGGTCACGCCATTATCAGCCGCGTGCTGGAGCACGCCGGCTACACTGTGGGCATCATATCCCAGCCGGACTGGAAAAATCCCCAATCGGTCACTGTTTTAGGGAAACCCAGACTGGGCTTTTTGGTATCCGGCGGCAATATGGACTCTATGGTCAACCATTATTCTGTGACCAAGCATAAGCGGAAAACCGATGCCTTTACCCCCGGCGGGGTGATGGGCAAACGTCCGGATTATGCCACGGTGGTATACTGCAATCTCATTCGGCAAGCTTACAAGGATGTGCCGATTTTAATTGGCGGTATTGAAGCCAGTCTGCGGCGATTTGCCCACTATGATTACTGGTCCGAGAGCCTGAAGCGGTCCATTTTGCTGGACAGCCAAGCAGATCTTTTGATGTACGGTATGGGCGAAAAGAGCATCGTGGAAATTGCCGATGCTCTGAACTCCGGTATGGATGTGAAAGACATTACCTATATCGACGGAACGGTTTTCCGCGCAAAGGAATTGGACGAAAGTCTGCCCACCCTGATTTTGCCCGATTATGAGACCCTGAAAAAGAACAAACGCACTTATGCCGAAAGCTTCGCTACGCAATACAAAAACTGCGACCCCTTTACCGCAAAGCGACTGGCTGAGCCTTACGGCAAGGAATTTGTGGTGCAAAATCCGCCCCAAAAGCCGCTGACCACCGAAGAAATGGATGCAGTGTATGCCCTGCCCTACTGCCGCACCTATCACCCCAGCTACGAAAAAGCCGGCGGTGTACCCGCCATTGAAGAAGTAAAGTTCAGCCTGGTGAGTAACCGCGGCTGTTTTGGTGCTTGCTCTTTCTGTGCGCTGACCTTCCATCAAGGGCGCATTATGCAGGTGCGTTCCCACGAATCTATCCTGACTGAAGCCGAGAAAATGGTAAAGGACAAGGATTTCAAGGGCTACATTCACGACGTGGGCGGTCCTACTGCCAATTTCCGCCACCCTGCCTGCGAAAAGCAGCTGACCAAGGGTGCGTGTCCCCACAGGCAGTGTCTGTTCCCCACCCCTTGCAAGAATATGAAAGCCGACCACACCGACTACGTCAGTCTTTTGCGGAAGCTCCGAAAGATTCCCGGGGTGAAAAAAGTCTTTGTGCGCAGCGGTATCCGGTTTGACTATCTTTTGGCGGACAAAAAAGATACCTTTTTTAAGGAGCTTGTGCAGCACCACATTTCCGGTCAGCTGAAGGTGGCGCCGGAGCACGTATCCGACAAGGTGCTGGAAAAAATGGGCAAGCCGAAAAACGCGGTGTATAACCGGTTTACAGACAAGTATTTTGCCCTGAACAAGCAATTTGGAATGAACCAGTATTTGGTGCCCTACTTAATGTCCAGCCACCCCGGCTCAGGACTGAAGGAGGCCATTGAACTTGCCGAATACATTCGGGAGATGGGTTATAATCCGGAGCAGGTGCAGGACTTCTACCCCACCCCCTCCACCTTGTCCACCGTGATGTATTACACAGGACTTGACCCCCGCACAATGGACAAGGTCTATGTGCCCACAGACCCCCACGAAAAAGCAATGCAGCGGGCGCTTATCCAGTATCGCAATCCTAAAAACTATTATTTGGTGAAAGAAGCGCTGCTCAAGGCCCATCGGGAGGACTTGATTGGCTCCGGTCCCAAATGTTTAATCCGGGCCGTTCCGCCGCGACAGGGAAAATCTGCGCCCCCGCCTCCGAAAAAGCTCGCCCCCAAGAAACCACTTGCCAAGAAAGCGCCGGCAAAGAAAAAACGCAGATGACGAAGATTGCCGCGTCGCTTTGCTCCTCGCAATGACACGCAAACAGAACACCTCCACAGAGGTGTTCTGTTTTTTATATAACCGCATAGAATGTTCCATACAAAATCGTATGAGGTGGCGCTATGGAACATACAACCAACAGCATTATGTTACGGGGCAGTTTACTGGAGCTTCCCCGCTTTTCCCACGAAAATCACGGACGCAAATTCTATCGGTTTTTACTGGAAATACCGCGGCTATCCGGTGCGGTGGATACCCTACCGGTGATTGCCGAGGAAAGTCTTGTATTGCCTTTAGATCCCACAGCCGGTGAGATGCTCACTGTTTGCGGACAAATCCGTTCCCACAATCAGCGAACTGACGGCATCCGGCATTTGCTGATTTTCGTATTTGCAACCGAAATTCTCGTAGAGGATGGAGCACCGGTCAACGAAGTAATTTTAGAAGGTCCACTTTGCCGGGAACCGAATTTCCGTAGAACGCCTTTGGGCAGAGAGATTTGCGACATTATGCTGGCTGTTCCCCGCGCCTTTCATCGGGCGGATTATCTGCCGTGTATTGTATGGGGGCGCATTGCGCAGGAGGTTTCCCATTGTCATACACGGGATGTGATTCGGATTTGCGGCAGACTGCAAAGCCGTATTTACACAAAGCTCACCCAGTTGGGCGCAGAAGAACGCACGACTTATGAAATCTCCGCCCTGACTGCAGACATTTTAGAGGACGAGACTGAGTATTAGACATAGGATAATCCCCACAGCGGTCGGCAGCAAAAATGCCGCCGCTGTATTTTTTATAGAATCGGTTTCCCGATAAACGGTCATCAATGTGGTAGCACAGGGCCAGTGAAACAATGTAAAAATCATTGTGCACGCTGCCATTTCCCGGGTAAAGAACAAGCTCAGTTCCCCATAGCCCAATCCGTTCACCGCCTGCACCCCCTCACTTTGGGTCAGGCAGACCAAAATAACCGGCAAAAGCAATTCGTTGGCAGGCAGACAAAACAAAAACGCCAGCAAAATCACACCGTTCATCCCCAAAAGAATACCGATGGGGTTGAGCAGTTCTGACAATATTGCGAGCATATTTGTTCCGGAAAGCACAAACAAAATCGCGCCGGCAGGTGCTGCTACCAAAAGTGCTCTGCTGGATACAAATAAGGTCCGGTCCAATAGTGAGCGTACCAAAATCTGGCCAAGCCGGGGGCGGCGGAAAGGTGGCAATTCCATTACAAACTCGCTGGGACTGGAACGAAAAACCGTTTTACTCAGCAAAAACGAAACTGCCATCGCGCCTACCACCCCCAAAGCCACGCAGAATGCCACCACCACCGCGCTGCTTCCTTTTGGCACAATAAGGCTGCCTAAGAAAATCAGTGTGGGAAAGCGCCCGTTACAGGGCACGAAAGCATTGGTTAAAATGGCATTCAGGCGTTCACGCTTTGACGAAATAATACGGCAGCCCATAACCCCTACGGCATTGCATCCAAGCCCCATACACAGGGTCAGTGCCTGCTTTCCGCAGCCGCCGCACCGGCTGAACAAGGGGTCCAGCAAAAATGCCATACGAGGCAGGTAGCCGATATCCTCCAAAATGGTAAACAGTGGAAAAAAGATTGCCATTGGCGGCAGCATTACACAGATAACCCGGGCGCAGGTGGCATAAATCCCATCCACCAAAACACCGGACAGCCACCGGGGGAAACCCGACGTCCACCGGGACAGATAGGTATATCCCACATCTGCCAGGCGTTCCAAAAGCATGCCGGGATAGTTGGCGCCCCAAACTGTCAGCCACACAATTCCCAGCAGTACCAAAAACAAAAACGGCACGCCAAATCGGCGGCTGACTAGCAGCTTATCTACTTCCAATCGAAGCTTTTGGTTGGATGTATCGGTGCGGCTGACGCAATTTTCAGAGATTTCTTCCGCAGCCGAAATGGGGTCTTGCCATAGGGGGAAATTTCCCGGTGGCTGCAAAGCAGTATGCTGAATTTCCTCCAGCAGCTCTTCAAGTCCCTGCCCTTGACCGGCAGAGGTGAACACAACCGGTGTTTGCAAGCTTTGGGAGAGTTTTTCCTTGCAGATGGAAAGGCCGTGGCGTTTGGCCTCATCCATTAAGTTCACGCATACAATAACCCTTGGCTGATCCATAATCACCTGCAACGCCAAAATTAAGCTCCGCTCCAAACAACTGCCGTCGCAAACCACCACAACACAGTCCGAAGAATTTTGCCGCAGGTAGGTCGCAGCGATTTGTTCATCGGGAGAATTTCCTGTCAGAGAATACGTGCCGGGCAAATCCACAAAGGTAAACTCAGTGTTGCGGTATTGCTTTTGCCCTTCTGCAACCCCTACGGTTTTTCCCGGCCAGTTTCCCGTGTGCTGGCGAAGTCCAGTTAAGGAATTAAACAGCGTACTTTTTCCCACATTGGGATTGCCGGCAAGGGTCACTGTCAGCTTTTGTTCCGGCAAAGGCCTCATTCCGGTTGCACCCGGATTGCCTGCAAATCCCGGGTGCGTAAAGCTACCGTTGTGCCGCGAAATTCCACCGCCGTGACCTTCCCCCCGGGAGTGCGGTAACGACAACACACCCGTGTACCCGGCACAAGACCGAACACCTTCAGTCGGCTGCCCAGTGTTCCCTCTGCCTCCACCTTGGTCACCCTCGCCATCTCCCCCAAAGCCATTTCCCCCAGTCCCAGTTCCATCGGCAATCCCTCCCCTTTCGGATACTTCATCATATCCAAAAGGGTTTCATTTTGTGCAGACAGGAAAAACCTCTTTTCAACAGCCTAAGGCTGTGATAAAATGAAGAAAAAGGAGGGATTGCCGTGAAAAAGAAAGTTTTGGAGATTATCGCGCTTCTGAAAGACCGATACCCCGAGGCCTTATGTGCCCTGCAATACGAAACCGATTATGAGCTGATGATTGCGGTGCGGCTGTCTGCCCAATGCACCGATGCCCGGGTCAATTTGGTCACCCCCGCCCTGTTTGCAGCCTATCCCACCTTGGAAAGTTTGGCAGATGCGGATATTGCCGATATTGAGAAATACATCCATTCCTGCGGGTTTTATCGGCAAAAGGCAAAGGATATTGTCCTTGCCTGTCGGATGCTTTTAGACGAGTACGGCGGAAAAGTTCCCAGCACGATGGACGAGCTTCTGAAGCTACCCGGTGTGGGCAGAAAAACCGCCAATTTGCTTTTGGGAGATATTTTTGGCACGCCGGGCAGTGTGGTGTGTGACACCCACTGCATCCGCATTTGCGGACGGCTGGGTCTTTCCAAAGGCAAAGAGCCGGAGAAGGTGGAACAGCAGCTGCGAAAAATTCTGCCGCCGGAGGAAAGCTCCGACTTTTGCCACCGGATTGTGTTGTTCGGAAGAGAAATCTGCACTGCAAGAAACCCCAAGTGCGGGGAATGTCCCCTCTCCCCATTTTGTAAAGAAGTATAACGCATAACCCCCTCCTTGTCCTAATAAACTTAGGACAAGGAGGGGATTTTTTGCATCTTCCCATTTTTTACAGTGCATTGCTACTGACCGGGGTAAACCTTCTGCTTCGACTGGTTTCCACCTCGTTTCAGGTGTATATTTCCGGCTGCATCGGAGCTGCCGGTGTGGGACTTTTGCAGCTGGTGCTGTCTGTGGGCAGCTTATCCATCACTGCCGGTATGGCGGGCATTCGCACCGCCACGATGTACTTAACCGCCGGGCAACTGGGCAAAAAGAATCCCGGTGCTGTCCGGCAGGTTTTATCCGGATGCTTTCTGTATAGCATTTTGTGCAGTGGCGCAGTGTCGGTGGCGCTGTATGCCTTCGCGCCGCAAATTGCCGCCGGCTGGATTGGGCATCCGGAAACGGCAGACGCCGTTCGGCTTTACGCCTGCTTTGTGCCGGTAATCTGCCTGACAGGGGTAATGACCGGATATTTTACTGCCGCAAACCGCATCGGTACATTGGCTGCTGTGGAGGTAGCCGAGCAACTGCTTTCTATGGCGATGACTATGGCATTTCTCACTCTTTGGGCAAAGGGAGACGCTGTGAAAGCCTGTCAAAGCATCATCTTCGGCAGCGGTGTTGCCGGTTGCCTTACGGTGCTGATTTTGGTGCTCCTGCGGCATCTGGAAAAGCCGCCTACCGCCGCACCAATCCTCTTACTGCGTCCGCTTTTGGAAACGGCGGTGCCGCTGGCTTTGGCAGATGATTTGAAGGCCGGCATTTCTACCACGGAGAATTTAATGGTCCCAAAACGGCTGGCACTTTTCCCCGGAAATGAAAATCCCCTGGCATCGTTCGGCATGGTGTGCGGTATGGTCTTTCCGGTGCTGATGTTTCCCGCTGCCATTATCTTTGGATTGGCGGAGCTTTTGATTCCGGAGCTTGCCCGTTGCGTGGCTGCAGGCAGTCAAAACCGCATTCGTTATCTGGTAAAACGGAGTCTCAAAATCACCCTTTTATACGGCTGTTTTTTCGGCGGCCTTGAATTTTTGCTGGGACAAACACTTTGTGATGCTTTGTATCAAAATACAGAAGCCGGAAAATATTTGCGTCTGTACGCGCTGCTCATTCCTATGCTCTACTGTGATACAATTACCGATGCTATGACCAAAGGTCTGGGACAGCAAAAGGCCTGTGTGCGGTATAATATTCTTACATCCGGTATGGATGTTGTTTTATTGTTTTTCCTGTTGCCCCGTTACGGAATGGCGGGCTACTTTTTCAGTTTTCTCGTCACGCATCTTCTGAATTTTCTTCTGAGCATCCGCAGGCTTTTGAAAATCACCGGCAAGGTGCTTTCACTATCTGTGCCGCTATGCTCTCTTGCCGCCACCGCACTGGGCATTTTTGTTGCTTCCCATGTATATCAGCCGGTGGTACAAGGTATCAGCTTCGGCGTGATTTTCATTTGCCTGCTGTTTTTAATGCAGGTGCTGAAAAAAGAAGATATTTGGTGGTTAAAAGGACTGATAAAAAAAGCCCCGTAGGAAACCTACGGGACTTTTACATTATAATTCTTTCAGCACTTCCAGCAGGAATTGCCAGATGCGCTCGGCGGAGGCGATACCCAGCTTTTCGCGGCTGGTGTGGATATCGTGCATTTCCGGTCCTAAAGAAATGCAGTCAAGACCTTCGATTTTCTCGGAAAGCAAGCCGCATTCCAGACCTGCGTGGATGGCAAGAATTTCCGGCGTTTTGCCGTACATTCTCTCATAGACACGCACCATTGTATCCCGCAAGTTGGATGTCTTTTTATACTCCCAGGCGGGGTACTCACCCATTTGGCTGTAGGCGGCATCGTGGAAGGCAGCAACCTGACGGAGCTTATCCAGAAGCGCCTCTTTTTCATCGTTGACGCTGCTGCGGACAGAAAAACTGAAGCTCAGTTCGCTGTCTAATTTGGCAATGCCCAAATTCAGGCTGGTTTGCACCAAGCCGGGGATCTCCTCGCTCATTGCCTGAATGCCGTTGGGTACAGCACACAGGAGAGAAATCACCTTGGAAGAAAGCTCGGAAGAGAGCGCGTTGCCACCCAGGGCATCCACATTTTCGCCGCGAATGACCGCTTCCGGCTCGTCATATTGGTCACGGATTTCCTGTTGCAGCGTTTCAATGATTTCATTGATGGGGTCAGCATTCATACCCAGCATTACCGCCGTTACCTGACAGGACCGGGGAATGGCATTATCCTTTGCGCCGCCGGCAAAAGAGGTAATACTCAGGGGCATTACAGTTTGAATACGGCTGAGCAGCTCTCCCATTACCTTGTTGGCGTTTGCCCGGTTTTTGTGAATTTCTGCACCAGAGTGACCGCCTTGCAAGCCCTCTACCGTCAGCCGGATACAAGGTCCGTACACCGGATGCTTGGGGGCAGGCAGAGAAATGGTTGCCGTCGCGCCGCCAGCGCAAGCGACTGTGAAAACGCCCTCTTCTTCGGAGTCTAAGTTAATCAGGGTCTTACCCTGCAATTCCGACAGGTCTACAGAAGCAGCGCCCAACAAGCCGATTTCCTCGTCCACAGTAATGAGCACCTCCAAAGGGGGGTGAGGAATATCCTTGGATGCTAAAAGCGCCAAGCCCATTGCCACCGCAATGCCGTTATCCGCGCCCAGCGTTGTCCCCTTTGCAAACACATATTCTCCATCGTGGGTGATATCCAGCCCTTGGGTCTGCATATCCACAGGGCAATCTGCATCCTTTTCGCAAACCATATCCATATGTCCCTGCAAAATCACCGCAGGGCGGCTCTCAAGCCCCATCGTGCCGTCTTTAAAGATAATCACATTGTTGTATGCATCCTGAATATAACGCAGCCCCTGCGTCTTGGCAAAGGCTACCAGATAATCGCTGATTTGCTTTGTGTTGCCTGAACCGTGGGGAATGGCGCAAATCTGCTCAAAATACGAAAATACAGATGCAGGATTTAATCCGTTAAGCTTTTGCATTGTATGATGTCTCCTTTCAAGTAACCGCTGATGAAATCGGCAAGTGATTGTAAAAAAATGACCACAGGGGTGTTCCCTGTGGTCAGAAATCTTTTTGGTTAGGGAAGCAAGCACAAAACCAGGGTCAAAATTAGCCAGACCAAAGCAACCCACTTGGTAGCGCGTGCCAATGTCTTGTCCAGGCCCTTGCCGCTCTTGCTCAGGTAACTGTCGGAATTGCCGGACAGTGCGCCGGACAAGCCGGATTCCTTGCCGGACTGCAGCATCACAACCACAATCAAAGCAACACTGGCAATCACTTCCAGAACAGTGAGAACAATCTTAATTGCGGAAGGAGCCTTCTTCTCGCTCTCACCGGTAGTGGTGGTATCCTCATGGTCGTGGTCGTGCTCCTCAGTAGGCTTGGCGGTCTCCTCAGCAGCGCCGGTGGTTTCTTCTGCAGCGGCAGTAGTATCCGCAACAGCTGCGGTAGTTTCAGCAGCAGCGGTGGTCTCGCCGGTAGCAAAAACGGGAACTGTCAAGCTGAGCATCAGGCACAGGGCCAGCACAACAGCAAAGACGGATTTTAAATTCTTCATATCGGTTTTCCTCCTAAAATATGAACCTCTCCCGCAGGAGATTTGGTCTTTCTAAGCCCCGGCACACTCCGGGAACATAATTATCCAAACCATTGTAGCACAAGGTTTTCCAAAAAGCAAGCTTTATTTCGGTAAAATCTGTATTTCTTCTTACTTTGTAACCCAGGTTCCGGTGGCGGCGCAAGTCAGATACGCATTGATAAAGGGGTCCAGCGCGCCATCCATCACGGCGTTGACATTGGTGGTTTCACAGCCGGTACGGGTATCCTTGACCAAGGTGTAGGGCATAAAGACATAGTTCCGAATTTGGCTGCCCCATTCAATCTTCTTTTGCACGCCCTTGATATCGGAAATCTTATCCAGATGTTCACGCTCTTTGATTTCCACTAACTTGCTGCGGAGCATACGCAGGCAGTTTTCCTTGTTTTGGAACTGGCTGCGCTCGGTCTGGCAGGCAACCACGATGCCGGTTGCCTTGTGAATGAGTCGCACGGCAGAGGAGGTCTTGTTGATGTGCTGACCGCCTGCACCGGAGGAACGGAACACCTGCATTTCGTAATCCTCCGCCTTGATTTCCACATCCTGAGAGTCATCCTGAATATCCGGAATGACTTCAATCGCAGCAAAGGAGGTTTGGCGGCGGGCGTTGGCATCAAAGGGAGAAACACGCACCAGTCGGTGCACGCCGTTTTCGCCCTTTAAGAAGCCGTAAGCATTTTCGCCTTCCACTAAAATATCTGCAGATTTTAGTCCCGCTTCTTCGCCTTCCTGATAGTCCATAATCTTGTAGGTGTAGCCGTGCGCCTCTGCCCAGCGGGTATACATACGGTAGAGCATACCGCACCAATCCTGCGCCTCGGTACCGCCGGCACCGGCCTGGAAAGAAACCATTGCATTGTTGCTGTCATAGGTGCCGGTCAGCAAGGTTTGCAGACGGCAACGCTCCATGTCGGAAGATAACTTACCAAAGCCTTCCTTCAGCTCGTCCAGCATAGAATCGTCATCTTCTTCTGCCGCCATTTCACAAATGGTCATAAGATCGTCCCAGGCAGACAACATCCCCTCATAGGTGGCAATTTTATTTTCTGTGGTTTTTGTCTTATAAACCACCTGCTGACTCTTTTCTGCATTGTCCCAAAAGCCGGGGGCTTCCTGCATGGCGTGCAGACGCTCCAATTCATTTTTTAGACCTTCAATGTTCAGAGAATCTGCCAAACCGTCTAAGGTGGGGCGGATTTCTCCTAATTTTTGTTTGTAAACATCAAATTCAATATTCATGGGTCATTACTCCCCGTTTCAAAGTTTTGCAGTTTATTATATCCGATTTTTTCCTTTCTGTAAAGAGGAAAACGGAAAAGCTTTTCCGCAAGTTAAAAATATGCGTCACGAAACGGTGCATTTTTTCCACTTTTTTTCCCATTTGTTGTGTTTTCTTGAATTTCCAGATATTTATATTGCATATCCACAACTTTTTTCTTATAATTACATAGATAGTGATACTGTCGCTGTTATGCTTTTCGAAAGAGAGGAAATGATATGTATACGGAGAAGCCCAATGTGGTCAAGCCTTTAACATGGGCAGATATTGATGCACTGCCTATCGCCAACAACGATATGACCGAGGATGAGTTGCGTAAACTTTGCCTGGATTATATGACGATGATGTTGCATTTTACTTGGACGCCCAGCCACCAGACAAACCTGATCAGCAAGGGCAAGGTTACCAAAACCTTTGAAACCGGCAAAGTGTACGGCGGTATCCCCTATGTGGCAGGTGTTATGGGCAACCTCTACACCGCCATGGAATATTATGACGAAAAAACAGGCGTAATGGATCTGTCTCAGGGTATGGAAACCCTTGGCCAATGGGGCAACCAATGCTCCGGCTCTACCATGTGGGCCTGGAACAGAGTTTGCACCAGCTTAAATTACCACTCCACCACCAATATGCACGAGAACTACGGCTGTCTGCGTGTGGGTAATTATGACTACACCGGCGAATTTGATATGGATGAAGGTGGCTATTATCGGAGAGGCTGTGGTACCGACATGATCTGTGTCTACAACGGTGAGCAGGCGATTTTTGAAGCCTATGCTCTTACCAAGCCTGCCGACGGTATTGTAAGTTCCACACAGGCCCACGTGCAAATGATCGCCGCCTATCCCCAGGTCGCCCGTCGGGAAGACGGAACTATCATCGGCACAAGAAGCTATGTCTACTACACCGACCAGGACGGCAGCTACCATTCCGACCTGCAGAGCGACGGTTCTCATTTTGAGTATGTAGGTGGCTACCGCACAGAGATCACCTTCTCGGATCTGCTGAAAAAGCATTATATTCCTTTCACCTTTGCAGAGCTGAATAAGCAAAAACCGGTAGATAAGAGTGTCACCTCTCTGGATTATTCCGGCGAAACGATCTCTCTGGAACAGCTTTCTGAAGCAAAAGTCACCTCCAACTACTGCATTTCTGATATCACCCTGGTGGTTAAAGATGAAGCCGGTCAGCAAGTTTTGAGAAAGCTTGCCCCCATCTATTACAAAAAAACCACCTCCAACAACCTGGTCGCCAATGTGTCCGAAGCGGTTGCCCTGTGCGATTTGACCCCCTATGCAGATGGCAAGCACACTATCGAAATCAGCGCCCGTATCGGCTCCGGTGAAAAGCCTGTGGTTTACACTGGTAAACTTGTATAAATACATATTGTGTTTTATAAACACACTGAAAAGGAGAAACTACTTATGAAAAGAGTACTTGCACTGATTTTGGCACTTTGCCTGCTGAGCACCCTGTGTGCCTGCGGCGGTGGCAACACAGACGCTACCCCCGAAACCACCTTGGCTCCCGCTGCCAAAACCAATGTTGCAAAGCCCCTGACTTGGGCAGACCTGGACGCAATTCCTCTGGCTAACAACGATATGACCGAGGATGAGCTGCGTGCGCTTTGCCTGGACTTTATGGACCTGCAGATGCAGTTCACCTGGACCCCCAGCCAGACCACCGAGATGCGCAACATCGAAAAGAACCCCGACAACGTGGTAAAGACCTTTGTTTTCGGTCAGGTTTACGGCGGCACTCCCTACCTGACTGCAAAGTGCAGCAACATCTACAATATGATGGAATACTACGACGAGCGTAACGGTATGCTGGACCTGAGCGGCGGTCAGGACACCCTGAACCTGATTGGCAACCAGTGCTCCAGTTCCACTTTCTGGGCTTGGAACCGTGTCTGCGCCAGCGCAAACCACGACACCACCGCCAACATCCTGGAAAAGAACGGCTGCCTGCGTGTCGGTCCTTACCAGTATGCCGGTGACCCCGAAAACAACGGCTGGGATGGCTACTACGGTGAAGGCTGCGGCACTGACATTGTCTGCCAGCAGAATGGCATGCAGACAATGTTTGAAAGCTATGCCCTTGTAAAGCCCGCTGACGGCATCGTCAGCTCCACACAGGCCCACGTGCAGATGATTGCCGGCTTGCCCAACGTTGTCCGCGATGCAGCCGGTAACATTGACGGCGTCAAGAGTACCGTTACCTACACCGACCAGGACGGTCAGTACTACGCCTCTACCCAAGTAGACGGTTCTCCCTACGAGCACGTCGGGGGCAACCACGTGGAAGTTACCTTTATGGATCTGTACCTGAAGCACTACATCCCCTTCACCTTTGCTGAGCTGAACAAGGAAAAGGCAGTGGAAAAGAGCGAAACCACCATTGACATCACCGGCGAAAGTGTCACCCTTTACCAGCTCTCTCTGGCAACCGTTACCTGTAACTACTCTATTTCCGATCTTACCGTTGTCATCAAGGATGCAAACGGCAAGCAGGTTTACAGAAAGCTGACCCCCATCCACGACACCTCCCCCAACCACAGAACTGCTGAGGTTGGCAAGGCCGCAACTGCTATGGAGCTGTCCCAGTATGCTGACGGCAAGCACACCATCGAAATCAGTGCCCGGATTGGCCCCGGCGAGAAGCCCGTTGTCTACACCGGCACACTGACACAGTAATCATTTAGAATAAAAAAAGTAGTCATCCACGGATGACTACTTTTTTATTTTTTCAGCACTTGTGTAAATCCGGTTTGTATGCTAAAATAAAGCATCCAAAAAAGGAGAAATGATTTATGAAAAGAGTACTTGCCCTGATTTTGACTATTTGCCTGCTGTTTGCCCTAAGCGCCTGCAACACTGCAGGAACGCCCACAGAAACAACCCAGGCACCTGCTGCAAAAACCAATGTTGCAGAGCCTTTGACCTGGGAGAAAATCAACGCACTGCCCATTGCCAACAACGATATGACGGAAGAAGAATTGCGTCAGCTTGTGTTGGATTATATGAATATGCAAATGCAGTTCACCTGGACCCCCAGTCAAAAAACAGATATGGTCAATGTGGAAAAACGACCGGATAGGGTCGTAAAAACCTTCCATCCCGGGCAGGTGTACGGCGGCACCCCTTATCTCACCGCAAAATGCAGCAACCTTTATACGATGATGGAGTTCTACGATGAGCGCAACGGTATGCTGGACCTCAGCGGCGGTCAGGAAACCCTGAACCTTTGCGGCAACCAGTGTTCCAGCTCCACCTTCTGGGCATGGAGCCGCGTCTGCGCCAGCTGCGAATACGACGGTTCCTCCACAATCCTGCAAGAAAATGGCTGCCTGCCAGTGGGTCCTTACACCTACACCGACGAGGACATTACAGGCTCCGTAAACAGAGGCTACAGTGGTACTGATTTGATCTGCGAAAAAAACGGTATGCAGACAATGTTTGAAAGCTATGCCCTGACAAAACCTGCTGACGGACTTGTGGTCTCCTATAGCAGAATGGGACACGTGCGAATGGTTGCAAGCTACCCCAAGGTTGTACGGGATGCAAACGGCAATATCGACGGCACAAAAAGCACTCTGACCTACACCGACCAGGACGGACAATATTACCCCACCACCCAGGTTGACGGCACTCCCTACGAACACGTTGGCGGCCACCAAGTCGAAATTAGCTTTGCAAAGCTGTATACGGAGAACTATATTCCGTTCACCTTTGCAGAGCTGAATAAGGATAGACCTGTGGAAAAGAGTGAAATCTCTATGGATTATACCGGGGAAACTATCAACCTCTATCAGCTCTCCCTGGCGAACGTCACCTGTAATTATTCTATCTCTGATTTAACCGTTGTGGTAAAGGATGAAAAAGGCAATCAGGTTTTTAGAAAATTGACACCTATGCACGACAACTCCCCCAGGCACAAGACGGTCAATGTTGGCAAAGCAGCAAATTCCTTTGATTTGGCTGACTTTACTGACGGCAAGCACACCATCGAAATCAGTGCCCGGATTGGCACCGGCGAGAAGCCCGTTGTCTACACCGGCACACTGGTTAACTAATAACATTGCGGCACCCGTGAAGACGGGTGCCTACTTTTTGTCTGTAATTTTATACAATTGTTGTACATTTTGTATTGACTATTTGTGGATTTACCTCTATAATGAAATGGATAAAGTGACTGGTATTGGTCATTTTTTACAAGGAGGAAAGAGGGAGAATTATGAGCACTGCCAAAACCAATGTGGTAAAGCCTCTGACATGGGAACAAATCGATGCACTTCCTATCGCCAATAACGATATGAGCGAAAATGAGCTGCGTAAGCTTTGTTTGGATTATATGCATCTGATGTTGCATTTTGCTTGGACGCCCAGCCACAAAACCGATTTTATCAACTTCAAAAAGAACCCCGATAAGGTCCTGCGGACCTTCATTCCCGGCAAGGTGTATGGTGGAGTCCCCTACCTCACCTGCAGAATGGGCAATCTATACACTGCAATGGAATACTATGATGAAAAGACCGGCGTTCTGGATTTATCCGGCGGTATGGCCACCTTTGAAAAGTTTGCCAACCAGTGCTCCGCCTCCACATTTTGGGCGTGGAACCGCGTTTGCAACAGCTCAAGTCATTCCTATACCGGCGATACTACTGAAAAAAGCGGCTGCCTGCGTGTAGGCGACTATGAATATATACCCGGTTACATTCCCGATGACAAATTAGGCTTCGCGAAGAAGGGCTGCGGCACCGATATGATCTGCACATACAACGGTGAGAACAAAATGTTTGAAGCCTATGCCCAAGTAAAGCCTGCCGACGGTATTGTCAGTTCCTCGCAAGCCCATGTGCAGATGATTGCCGCCTATCCGCAGGTTGCCCGGCGGGAAGATGGAACCATCATCGGTACAAGAAGCTATATCTACTATACCGACCAGGACGGCACCTACCATTCCGACCTGCAGGAGGACGGCTCTCACATTGAGTATGTGGGCGGCTACCGTACAGAAATCACCTTCTCTGAGTTATACAAAAAGCATTATGTCCCATTTACCTTTGCAGAGCTGAACAAGCAAAAGCCGGTGGATAAGAGCGAAATCTCTATGGATTATTCCGGAGATACTATCACTTTGGCACAGCTTTCCAAGCTGAAGATTTCCTGTAATTACGCCATTTCCGATATCACCGTTGTGGTCAAGGATGAGGCAGGTCAGCAGGTGTACCGCAATCTGACGCCTTTGTATAACTATTTCCTCAATGCAAATTTGAAGGTTGCGGACTTGTCCGATGAGGACATTTATGCCGATGTCACCAAGGGTCTTAAGGAATTTGCCGATGGCAAACACACCATTGAAATCAGCGCCCGCATCGGCACCGGCGAAAAGCCTGTGGTCTACACCGGAAGACTTGTATAAATACATACATATTGTATTTTATAAACACACGAAAAGGAGAAACTACTTATGAAAAGAGTACTCGCACTGATTTTGGCTATTTGCCTGTTGGGCACCCTGTGTGCCTGCGGAGGCGGTAGCAACACAGAAACTACTCCCGAAACCACCCTTGCCCCCGCTGTTCAGACCAAGGTTGTAGAGCCCTTGACCTGGGAAAAGATTAACGCCCTGCCCATTGCCAACGATCAAATGAGCGAAGACGAGCTGCGTCAGCTGTGTCTGGACTTTATGGAGATGACTATGCTGTTCCCCTGGACTCCCAGCGTACAATTGGGTTTCGCCCCCAACGGCGAAGTCAAAAAGACCTTTGTGCCCGGCGAGGTTTACGGAGGCCCTCCCTACATTGCCGGTACTTTGGGTAACATCTACACAATGATGGAATACTATGACGAGCGCAACGGCATGCTGGACCTGAGTGGCGGCATGGATACCCTGCGTCAGTTCTGCAACCAGTGCTCCGGCTCTACCTTCTGGGCCTGGAACCGTGTCTGTAACAAAATTACTTACTGCGGCACTCAGGATGCGCTACAGCGCAACGGCTGCCTGCGTGTGGGTCCTTACACCTACGATGACAACATTGTAGATATGCACAGCGAAGGCAAGACCACCAAGCAGATTTGCCAGGATAACGGTATGCAGACTATGTTTGAGTCCTATGCGCTGTTAAAGCCCGCTGACGGCATCGTCAACTACACAAATGCCGGTCACGTGCGTATGATTTCCGCTGTTCCTAATGTTGTCCGGGATGCTGCCGGCAACATCGACGGCGTCAACAGTACCGTTACCTACACCGACCAGGACGGCGAATGGTATCAGCATACCCAGCCCGACGGCACACCTTACGAGCACGTCGGTGGCTACAACATCGAGATTTCCTTCTTCCAGCTGTTCAATGACGGCTACATCCCCTTCACCTTCGCAGAGTTCACCGGCGCTGATCCTGTGGAAAAGAGCGAGACCACCATTGACCACACCGGCGATACGATGAGCATCAACGAGATGATGGCAGCTACCATCACCTCCAACTACTCTATCTCCGATGTAACCATCGTCATCAAAGACGAAAACGGCAAGCAGGTATTCAGAAATCTGGCGCCTGCATACAAGACCCGTATCCCTGTCCCCACTGCAAAAGTGGAGCTGGCTTACGCCTTTGAAATGGTCAATTTTGCCGACGGCAAGCACACTGTGGAAATCAGCGCCCGTATCGGCACCGGCGAAAAGCCTGTGGTTTACACCGGCACTTTGGTTGGTTAATTCTTAAACGAAAAACAGCTACCCGTTCTTTCCGAATGGGTAGCTGACTTTTTTAACGCTCACTGGGCTTTGAGTCACTTTCTTCGAATATCAAATCATCCAAATCTATTTCCTGCCGGGGCACTGCTGAAACCTCCTTTCTGACACACTCCTAATACTATATGCGCAGGGGCATAAAAAATGTGCAGAAGGTTGACACCACCCCAATTTTAGGGTACAATTTAATGCGTGTATGCGCCTGTAGCTCAGCTGGATAGAGCATCCGCCTCCTAAGCGGAAGGTCGCGCGTTCGAATCGCGCCAGGCGTGCCAAAAAAGAGACCAATCCCATACGGATTGGTCTCTTTTTTGTTTTGTATTTTCTTTCAGGGATGCTATTGCCAAAATCCCGCTTAGCCGGGCAATGTGAACATATCACTTGCGTAGGTGTTTCCTTGCACATCGCGAACAACAAACATTACAAAATAATCTTCCTTGTTATCAATTTCACGGCATTCAAAGTGGAACCCTTCTGCCACATCATAGTCGTTTCCGTAGAACCAGCCTGTAGAATCCCATTGGAAGTAGGGCAATAGATTGCCGGCAGCATCTTTTTTGGGAATCCGGGTTGAGAAGGAAAACTCGACAGATGAATATTGGGTATAGTCAAGGAGTTGTTTTTGGGGAATTTCCTCTCCGTTTGCCCCTTCAATCAGATAGGCACTAAGCGCCTTCGGCTTGCCATCCTCAATCTTGATCTGCCATTCGACAGGATCTGTCCGCCAGTCGGTAATGTCATCGGCAAATAGCCAGAAAATTGCAGACGCACAGTATTTCTGTTCACCGCTGCCATCTCTTACTTGATACATTGTGATCGGCGCATCAGAGGGCTCTCCGGTTTTATCATTCACGGCAAAGACTGCTTTGTTGTTATAGGACGCGGAAAGCGTTCCGTCAGTGCTTAACTCTGTATCAAATCCTGCAAAGATAAACATATACTCGTCATCTTTTATCTTCTTCAAAATATAGTACGAAGCGTCTGCATAATTTTGCTTTTGCTCTTCAGACAATTGGATGGACAGCTCATTGTTGGCGCCTTGTTTCACTGCAGAGCCTCTGGTTGTGCCGAAGGTATCCCAGGACGGTGAACTGGGGTTGGCGAGCATAGTGCTGAAATTGGAGATGTAGTCTGCGTATTCAGATGCAAATCCCAGCTTCTTGAATTGTGTGACCCACGAATTCATATATTGTGTGTTGTCATAGGGATGATAAATGGATACGCCACTGGCATTTTCTACATTGGATTTGGAATAGCAAACAAATTCCTCCAAATCGGCATTCAGCTGTGTTGCCTCGGCGCTGTAGTCGGGAGATAACAGCGAAACCATATGGAAGATATCGATTAAGTCATACTCAAAGGATGTTGCATATTTTCCAAAGCTTTTTACTTTGTTGCGTTTCTGAGATGCTTTTGGGAAATAACCGGACAGAATATTTGCATCCACTTTTGCAAACAAATTGTTAAGACCGGTTTCCACCTTGTCAACCTTAGACAAATCCAAGCACGATAGCGTTAAGTCCGCTTCGTCCTGGGGATTTTGTGCAACAATCTGCGCATAGCCGGAAAAATAAGCATCTATGATAGCTGTGCCGATATCTTTGCCTGTATCGCAGTTATCAAGTTGCTGCAGGAAACTATAATCCCATCCTGTACCGGGTTCGGTTTCCTGAGATGCAATCAGATAGTTTGCATAGTCTTTGACGCCCCATGCAGTTTCAACAGAGCCCATAAGACAGGCATCAAATCCAAGAAATTCCAGTTTCTTTCCGGAGCCAAAACCGGCAGATTTCAGTGCAGATTGCAACTCTGACATTTCCAGAATATCTTCGTGAAGCTCGTCCACACCGTAGCCCACCAGCGGTCCGGCACCGTGGTCCCAAAGTATCAGACCATAGGCATCTGTCTTATAGTTGTCTACGCAGAAGGATATAAATTCCTCCAAGGTACTGCTGCTGCCCATATTGGCGGATTCATACTCCTTGACAGGCAAAAATTCTTCTCCCTTTAACTGATAAATACAATTTTTATCAACCGGTATTTCAGAAATTGCCCACTGTTTTGTTCCGCCGGTATATATCATAATGTTATGATTATCTGTGTTCACACCGGATTCCAACATCTCCAGAATATCCACGCTGGCTGCACCGTACTTAGACTCAAGGTCTGAGCCAACCATATAGACCATAACAGTTTTGGTTTTGTCGGATGTATTAGAGGGGATAACATTTTGCGTTTCGTTAGGAACATACCCACTGCTACCGCCAAGGTGATTGCTTGCGCCAGCATCGGAGCTGTCTTCACCGCCTGCAACGCCGATCATAATGAAAAACGCAAGAACAGCAGCAATAATTCCCACAATTAGGCCTGTCCGTTTCTTTTTGGGCTTTTTTTGCGCCGGAACAGGTTGCACGGGAGGATAGGTATATGCTTGCTGTGTATAGCCGTATGTTTGCTGGGTATAATCGTTTTCCTGCTGGGTGCTATCGTATGCTTGCTGGGTGTAATCGTATGCTTGCTGGGTGCTATCGTATGCTTGCTGGGTGTAATCATATGCTTGCTGGGTGTAGTTATACGCTTGTTGCGTATAGTCGTATTGCGGTGTTTCTTGGGACGGATAATCCGGTGGTGTATCCGCCGCCGGAACTAATTGTGTGCCGCATTTATTGCAATACAACGCATAATCTTCATAATAATTATTACAATAGGGGCATATTTTCATAATGCAATACTCCTTAGACTGCACTCAAAATTAAAATTGCCGCAACACCACCGACCATTAGGTCAATAACCATTTTTTCGGAGGTGTTGCGGCTTGTGTCTTCCTTACATCATTTTACAAATTAATCGCAGCAGGGATCTGCCTTTTTCTTTGCCTTGGGTTTCTCCGGTGCCGGTTCGGTCACATCACCCAAGCCGGAAGTTTCAGAGAAAATAACATTGGCTTTTGCCATATCCACAGCATCGGTAGGCACAATGATCTTGGAAGCTCTGCCGTCAGACATTGCAACCAAAGCATCATACTTTTTCATTTCCAGAACAGCTGCGTCAACGCCGGCGTTCTTGAGCTCACGGAGGCCGTCTGCCTCGGCTTTTTTGGAGAGGTAGATCGCCTTAGCTTCACCTTCTGCACGGGCAATACGGGCATCACGCTCGCCCTCAGCGGCAAGAATCATTGCCTGCTTATCGCCCTCGGCACGGGTAATAGCAGCAGCTTTGTGACCTTCTGCCTGCAGCAGTGTCTCACGGCGGTCACGCTCTGCCTTCATCTGCTTTTCCATTGCATTTTGGATTTCTGCAGGAGGAATGATGTTTTTCAGCTCCACACGATTGACCTTGATGCCCCACTTATCGGTGGCTTCGTCCAAAATTTCTGTCATTTTGGCATTGATGGTATCACGGGAGGTCAGGGTGCCGTCAAGCTCCAATTCACCCACGAGATTACGCAGGGTGGTTGCAGCCAGATTGGAAAGTGCGGAAATGGGATTCACCGCGCCGTAAGCATACAGCTTTGCATCATACACCGCGTAGTAGATAACGGTGTCAATCTGCATGGTGACATTATCCTTGGTGATAACCGGCTGGGGAGGAGAATCCAGCACCTGTTCCTTCAATGTTACTTTCTTGGCTATTCTTTCAACCACAGGGATTTTGACGTGGAAACCTGCGGTCCAGGTGGTTTTGTATTTACCAAGGAACTCGATAACATATTCATGTGCCTGGGGCACAATCTTGGCATTGGAAATAATAAACACCAAAACCACTACGAATGCGATAATAATAGGCATACTAACATCACGCAACCTTTCATTATAATTTTATGTATCAGATTTTGTATTATCTCTGATTTATTGTTTCTTATTTCTTTCCTTCACAAGATTTACAACATTGCTGATGCAAGTAAGTCCGCCAAAGATATAGGCAAATGCCAGGTCTTTCGCAACTGCCGTACCAACCTCAGCCTCTGCAAGGAACTCGGGCGTTGCCCGGATTGCATCGAAAATCGTGATCCCCTGGTCTTTGTACACAGTAAAAATTTCAAAGGAAATGCAGAAGTACTCTGCTAAATAAATCATTACAATTGTCACAAGAATGGATGTTACAAGGCCTGCCGTAGATGCCTTGTTTTTTGTCTTGGCAAACAAACCATATCCAAAATTCGCAAGAATGAAGGTAACAAGACCACAAATGCCTGCCACAAATCCAATCTGATAAATGATAAAGTACAGCAGGCCGCCAACAATCGAAAGCAAAAATGCGCCCACGATTCCGGCAACAATGTTTCCGTTGCTGTTGGTGTCTTCTTCCACACTTTGTACATCTTCAACCTGAGTGGCGTAGTCATAGGTTGGTTGATAGAACTGCTCCTGCTCATATTGCTGGACAGGTGCATCTTGCACAACAAAATCAGAGCCGCCGCAAGAATGACAGAACCGCGCCTGATCATCTACTTGCGTGTAGCACTTATTACAGGTTTTCATTTTGTACCTCCTGATTTTTTCATTATCTCACAACGAAATTGCCAATAATGAATGGTGGGCAGCAGCATTCCGCTGCTGCCCACAGATATTATGCCTTACGGTCCTTCTTGGCTTTTCTGCGCTTGATTAAGAAAATAATCAAACCAATAATTGCCAGAACGCCAACGATGGAGCCAACAAACAAAGATGTATTTGCATAGAAGATAACGAATTCATTCGGAGAAACTGTGACTCTCTCAAACAACTCATTATATTCGTTTGTCACACCGGTTGCATCCATTGCGCAGTCCGTGCAAATAATCTTCACCTGATTATTCAGGCCTTCCGGAATGGTGAAAGTGATCTTGCCATCCTTCTCTTCCAGATAGTTCAGCAGTTCCTCGCCTGCCATTTCAAAGCGAACGCTGATATCATTTCCTGCGTCATCCTTCAACGGAGTGCCGTTGGAAGCCAGAACCACAACGCTGATGCTGTTCAGTCTGCCTCCCTCATCGGTAGGAATAATGGTGACCGTCTGGAGGTCTGTCCGATAACGGCCGCTATCTTCCATACCGGTGATTGTGATAACCGGCTTGGTCTGGTCAACGACAAACTTCACTTGCAGGTTCTTGATATCGCTGTATGCGGTGGTCTCTGCCTTGTCCACAGAGGAGACGATAATATTGTACTCACCTTCTGCCTCAAACAGAGACTTCTTAATGGTGTAAGTACGCTTGCTCCACTCATTTGCATTCGATGTTTGCGTGGTTGTGTAATGGGTATTCTCAACCAATTCTTCACCATTGAGAGTAACCTTGTATTCCTCGATGGGGTCAACATTGACTTCCACAATGACCACATCTTCGTCAACACTGTAAATGTAGTACTTTTCAACAAGCTCCTCGCTGTACTGGCTACCGTAACCGAAGGTAGAACCATTACGGTTAATGGAGAACTGTACCTGCTCGTATTTCTTGCCGTCTTCCAGTGCAATCTCAGAAATGTCGTTTTTAGACATATCCCACACCTGACAGGTCAGCGTATACAGGCCATCCTCAGGCAGATCCTTCACTGTGTAGGTATAGGTCTGATCCTTAACAACGGTTTTTGCTTCGCCCAGGTCGATATCCACCGGCTTGCCGTCATCCCCTTGGACTGCCTTCAAAGCAAGCTTGATAGAGGAAATATCCAGGTTGGTATCATTGACAGTAATCACAAAGCCGTACTGTTCGTCCTTGTTTGCAGAGTTGGCCTTGATGTTGGAAACCTTAATGGTAGGCTTGGTCTTATCCACGGTCAATTGATTGGATGTGTAGTTCACCATCTTATTGCCGGACTTATCTTTATACTGAACGGAAACCACATAGTCACCGTCCTTGGTCAGTGTAAATGTGCCGGTGTGAACATCCACGCTATCATCGTTCCAGACAACACCCACAGGGAATCTTGCGCCATCCTTTGTGACGGAAACCACCACATCCTTTGCATCGAAGTTTGCTTCGTTGATGACGATGGTCGCATTGATGTTGCCATCATAGTAGGAAATACCATTTTCCTTATCAACAGGAGGACTGTAGGTAATCTTGGAAGTCGGTGCGATGTTATCCACAACGATCACAGTGCTGTCCTTCAGGTTTGTGCTGTTTTCACTGCGGTCATACGCATCAAACTCAACTGTACCATTGAACTGGTTATCTGCGCCGAGAACCATCTTGGGAATGCTGAAGGTTGCAGTAGCTTTCTTGCCTTCGTAAGAAATCTTTGCTTCCTTGATTGCCTTGTTCAGCAGCTCTGCATTCACCTTGCTGACATCCTCACCATTGATATAGCTATACGCAAAATGATAGATGCCGGAGGTGGCGTCCTCTGCAACAATTGTCACAGTCATCTTTGCATTGTAATAGCCAAAGGTAATGGATTGCTTGATTTGTTCAAAGATACTGGTGCTGTAACTGACATCCAATTTCTTCGGTGCTGTGGTATCCACAGTGAACAAATCCTGCTGGTAATCAGCAGCCTCATTGGTTGCCAAGTCCTGATATGCAATATCGAAGGTGTAGTTGGCATCTGTGGTGTAATTGAGTGTCAGAACGAACTTATCGTCCTCTCTGCGCCAAGTGCCTGCTTCATAATCTGTCCACTCGCTGCGCTTTGCGCCTTGCTGTGCGTAAGACTTGACATAACCGTCTTCTGTCAGCTCCAAAACATCTGTGCCAAGCACATCCTTTGCAGTGACCTTGATCACCACATCGTCAGGGCGGAAGTTATGCTCGGTAATGGTTACTGTTGCGGTTTGTTTTGCATCTAAGTAGTCACGACCGTCAATGGTGTTCTTGATGTCGGTGTTGGAATATGCCACATCAATCTTGGGTGCTGTCTTATCCACAACAATGCGCTGGGACAGATAATCCACAGGGGTGTTCATAGAACGATCCTGATAGAACACCTTAATCCGGTAATCGCCTTCTTCAGAGATGGTCACCGTCTTAGTGTGTACATCGGTTGCGCCCTCTGTCTTAGTGGTCTTCCATGCGGACTGCTTGCAGCCACTTACAACATTGCCTGCAGCATCCAGCACCTGTACCGTTACCTGCTTGCCTTCAAAGTTGGCTTCGGTGATGGCAATGGTAGCAGTTGCATCCTTGTTGAAGTACATCACATAGCTATCCCTGGTACTGGTGATGTCCTGCACGGTCTGCTCTACAGTCTTATCCTTCATAGTCTTGGAATTGACAACATTGGAAGGATTGTAGGAAACTGTATGACCGGGAGCGATCGTATCCACAACAAAATCGCCGGGATCTTCGTGGTAATCATTCAGGTTGCCGGAAATATCGTACGCACTGAACGCCACATTGCCACGGAACTGAGCAGGCACATCAAAGGAAAGGGTGCGTGTGCCATCTGTGCTGCTCAAGCTGCTGCGAATCTTCTTAATGAAGCCCTTTTCGCCGGAGATAACAGTGCCGTCAGCCTTAATAAGCAGGTTTGCAGGCATTGTCAGATTGGTTGCGCAATCAGAGCCCTCAGGCGAAACTGTCAAGGAAATGTAGTCCACACCGGAGGTGGCATCTTTCATAGTCAGCACGACTTCCTGCTTCGCTGCATAGTTACCAAAGGTTACAGCATTCACAATTGCATTCAGGATAGTTGCATCCTTGGAACGATAGGTGACCTTCAGGTCAGCAGGCTTTGTGGTATCCACCACAAACTCTGCGTGATAAGCTTCGATGGGGTTCTCTGCCAAATCCTTATAGCTCAGATCTACAGTGTACTTTGCATCCGCATCCATTGCTACGGTTGCGGTCCAAAGATTTTCATTTTCCTGATCCTGTGTCCAATCTTCCCAGGTATTCAACTTGGAATAGGTATATTCCACATCCTGGCCCAGGAAATCCTTTGCTGCCACATTGAGTTCCACCTCGCTGGGACGGAAGTTCCGGTCCTCAACGGTGATGGTGGCTGTGCGAACATCTGCGTAGTAGTCCAGTCCGTCAACCGTCTGGATTACCGTGTTGTTGTCATAAGTAACTTCATAGACAGGCTTGGTGGTATCCACGGTGTGGATATTGGACTCGTAGGTGTAGGTGCCAGTCTGTGCATACTCTTCGGAAGTCCACTGCATATCATTGCGGGAGTGATCCTCGTAGGTTGCTTTGATCTGATAGTCACCGTCCTCTTCCAGCACGATGGTCTTAACGAACTTGCCGTTGTTCTCCACCCAGTCGGAAGATGTGATGCCGCTGACAGCCAACTGACCGTCACGGTATACGCTCACCGGCAGGTCCACATCCTCAAAGAAGTTTGCTTCCTTTACCTGGATGGTAACCGTTACTGCGCCATTATAGATATAACGGGTGGTGCTGTCAAAGATGCCCATGGTTTCACGGGTGTCATCGTTCTTCACGGTATCCTTACGGGCACCGGCAAACTGAACCTTCACCTCAGGTGCAATGTCGTCAATCACAACATCCTTGTTGTCTACGGTCTCAGAGGTATGACCGGCATTATCCGTGACCTTCATCGTAATTCTGCCACGGTATTGGGGATCCAGATTGAAGCTATACTTGCCGTTAGCATCCATCGTTACAGTGGTAAAAGCATCCTCATCGTGGAGCTTATACTCCAGCTGCTTGATACCGCTGGTTGCATCATCACTGGAGATCGTCACCAGCGTAGTCTCAGAAGCAAAGCCGAACAGCTTACCCAAAAGCTTCTCAATCAATCCAGTTTTCTGTGCGCCTACCTCATAAACAATGGCAGGTGCAACAGGCGCAACCTTATCCAAGGTAAACTGCTTGGTGTAAGCTTGTTCCACATCCCAACCAAGGACATCCGTGCAGGTCGCCGTTACGGTGTAATTGCCATCCTTGGTAATGGGAAGTGCCAGCGTGTGAACATCTCCATTGGACTGCCACTTGCTGGGATTCTTTGCCAGGGTAGCAAATGCATCCATTTCCTGCTGGCTGAGCACAGCCTGTGCCTTGCTATCCACAGCGCTAACCTGCAGATTTACCCGGGCAGGATCAAAGTTATGCTCAGTAATCTTCAGATTGAATGTGGGATTCTGCGTATAGATAGTTTCCTCGATGTCCGAAGCAATTGTAGGCTTCGTACGGTCAATACGAATCTCCGTAGCGTAGTTATCTACTCTGTCCAAACGGTCCTCGAAGGTAGCCTTGACAATGTAGTCGCCTTCTTCGGCCAGATCGAAGGAAAGGGTGCCTTCCGTGTTCGATGCAAAGGTCCAGTCGGGTGTTTGCACTTGCTGGCCATTCTTCGTCACCGTAACCACGGGATCTGCCGCACGCAGGTCAAAGTTATCACCGGTAATCTTAAAGGAAACGGTGATCTTCTCGCCCTTGACATAGCGGGGGCCCTCGGCAGCAAGGTCATCCATACCACCGGCAAAGGTAGCCACAATATCCGGTGCGATGTAGTCCACTACCAGAATCTCCGGCTTACCCGCACTGTTTTTGTCAGCAAAGGTCACAGAATTACCAGCAGCATCTGTTGCTTTCAGAATCAGCCGATTCCGGAATTGGGTATCAATGGTAAACTTGTATGCATTGTTTTCCAGCGGAATGTCAATAAAATCGGTACCATTGATGCTGTATTGCATTTCAGCAATACCGGACATATCGTCGGTTGCGCCTACCGTGACCGTGGTAGTTTCTTTATTCAAACCAAAAAGCTGTCCAAGATACTCTACCCAAGTGTGTGCCCCGTAGGTAATGGACAGATTGTCGGGCAGAATGGTGTCCCGCTTCAAGTCAAAAACATAGATTTTATCGGTAATCGCACCGGTTTGTTCATTCTTCAAGCAGATATAAGGTTCGCCATTTTGGGGCCATCTGCCGTCTTCACCATCGGTAGTATTCCAAACAACCTTGTCATCCCAAATGTTGTTGGCAAGCTGATTGGAATAGCTGATCTTATAGCCAGCGGGTGCAAAAATCTCCACATCCGTCTTGTACCAGCCCTTAGCATTTGCGCCGGCACCCAGACTGTACGGGGTCTGCACGGTCTCATATTCAACCTTAATTTTATATGTGTCAGAGAAAGCTTTGTACCGTACATCTTCCAACATAGTAACCGTGACATCCACTGTGCCCACCTTGTCGTTGGAATCCACAAAGGTCACCTTGCCGTTCTCATCTACGGAAGCGCCAATTGTGTTAGTAACAGCGTAAGAAACGTTACCGCTATTCTTTTCGGACTTGTCGATTACTGTGGTAAAGGAAGTGCCATACTTAATAGTGACGTCCTTACTTTGTCCATGGTTAAATGTAAAGGACTGCTCTGCCTTATCGACAGTCAGTGTATAGGTGACATCACCGGAACGATAGCGCTCGTTACCGGCAACGGTTGCCTTCACCTTGACCGTACCGGACTGATGAATAGTCAGCTCGCCGGTCGTAGTATTGATATCTGCCACATCTGCAGGCTCACCGTCATACTGCTCAGACACGATAGCGTAAGTTACAGTGCCCTGGGCATCATCTACCTGCTGGGTGAACTTATTGTTGTTATCGTTAAATTTTACTGCAGGTGCAGCCTCTGCAAACTTGGCAGGCTGAGCTGCCTTATTGACGGTCAGTGTGTAGGTGACCTCACCGGGAAGATAGTTATCATCACCGGTAACGGTTGCCTTCACAGTGACGGTACCGGACTGATGAATAGTCAGCTCACCGGTAACAGTATTGATATCTGCCACATTAACAGGTTCACCATTGTAGGTAGCCTGTCCTTCATACAATTCCTCAACGATGGAATAAGTTACTTTTCCCTGGGCATCCTCTACCAGCTGAGTGAACTTATTGCCGTTATCGTTAAATGTTACTGCAGGTGCAGCCTCTGCAAACTTGGCAGGCTGAGCTGCCTTATTGATGGTCAGCGTATAGCTGGCAGAAATATTCTCATAATGCGTACCGCTCAGCGTAGCTGTAACCGTCACCTCACCAGCCTTAAGGATGGTCAAAGTACCATCGTCATTTGCTTTTGCAATAGTATCATCACTGGTGCTGTACTTCAATGTGCCAGCCTGACCGCCGGAGGGAACCAACGGCATGTAGATATTGCCGTTAGCGCCATAGATAATTGTGTCGCTGGTGGCAGAGAAGCCAAAGCCATCTTGCTTCAAAGTAATGCCGTTGGGGTCAATTGTAATAGCAATGGTCTGTTCATAAACATCATCGCCATCCCAGCTGAATCTCCAGACATAGTTCATTTTCTTTCCGGAATTGCTGAAGCTTTCCAGATAATCAGCTGTAATCAATCCCCACATACCCAGATAACGGTCTCTTTCGGGCTCAAAGGTTTTCACCTCAGCACCATCAAAGGTACCGCCGGATCTGCGCTGATAGATAGCCTTACTCAGGTCAACGCCGTCAGGGGCAACAATCTTGATGCCAACCCACCAGCCGTCTTGATTTCGGCCAACAGATTCGTCTTTCTCACACCATTGCAAGGTTGCCTCTGCAATGGTAACTACGGTATTTTCGGTCTTACTACCGGTGATTTCGCCACCGGAGAAAGAATGCACCTCAGCATAGGCAGGTTTAACCACCAGGGTATAGGTAGCTTTTGCCTCGTGGTACTGATCGTCGCTCTCTGCCAGAGCCTGTACCTTTACGGTGCCTGCCTTCTTAATTGTCAGTTCACCGGTTCGGTCATTATTGATGGTGGCAACATCCTCGCCTTCCAGGATGCTATAGGTCACAGTACTGGATGTATCTGCAACGGTCTGCTGGAACTTATTTCCGTTTTGGCCGAAGATGACCTCAAATTTGTCCTGAGAAAAGCCGAAGTCTGTCCGGTCTTTCTTGACCACATAATTATTGTTGGAATCTTTGACCACCTGATAATCGTCCACACAGTAGTCGTTCACATCGGATTCGAACTTACCACCGGAAATGTTACCCTTCACATCCACAGAGCCGGTGGACGCAGGCTTATGAACCTCGCCAAAAGTACCGGCTGTGATGTTCAGCTGAATATCGCCCTTCTGGCCGTAAGTCTCCAGCTGGACATTGCCCACCTTAACACTGCTGTCGGAGCAGTTGAGTTCTGCATCGATGGGGGTAGTGTAGCACTGACCATAAGGATCGTTGGTAATAGCCACCAGCTCTGCAGAATCGGCATAATCGCCATGGGGAAGCTTTGCATTCTCCACTTCGGTGCCGTTTGTCAGATCCAGCTTGCCACGGTTATTGATAGTGTAAATGGTCTGATCACCGGCCTTCACCTTCACATTGTCCAGGCGCAGCTGGCTGTAGTTGGCAATGCCCACCTTTACGTTATCTTCTACTGCATCGGAGCAAGCCAAAGTGCCGTTTTTAACGGTCAGCTTGCTGTATGCCAGCACTCGGATACCGTTGGACTTTGTGCCGACAGAGCCCACGCCGGGTTTCAGCATCAAGGTCTTTCCGTCCAGGTCCAAAATGATATTCTTGGGTGCCTTGCCGGTACTGGTACCCACATCAAAGCTGCCGGAAATATCCTGCAGAAGCTTGATGGTCACAGCCTTCTCCGGGCAGGAATATGCCGCACCGGCCTTTACTGCACGAAGTGCCAGCTCCAGCTCTTCTGTGGAAGAAACAGCGATGGTGCCACCGGTCACATTGTAGTTGGTAGACACAGAAGAATTGCCATCTTCCTTCAGCTCGCCAAAATTACCGGCAGAGATGTTCAGCTTCACACTGCCCTTATTGGAACTGTCACGCGCATAGCGTTCCACAAAAACGCTGTCAACAGATACACTGCTGCTATCACAGGTAATAGAAGCATCTACATTCTCTGTATAGTAATAGTTATAGGGGTCATTTGTAATCGCGCAGATAGAAGCAGAACCTTCTTTAACCGAGGTTGTACCCTTCAGGGTCAGTGCGCCACGGTTATTGATGGTATAGACAGTCTGTGCGCCGGCCTGCATCGTAACGCTATCCAGGGTCAATTCGCTATAGTTGGCGATACCGACCTTCACATTGTCTGCTGCTTCGCTGGAGCAAACAACGGTGCCGTTCTTGATCTCCAACTTGCTGTATGCAAGCACACGGATACCATTGGACTCTGTGCCGACAGAGCCCACGCCGGGTTTCAGCGTCAAGGTCTTGCCGTTCAGATCCAACACCAAGTTCATTGTTTTGGAGCCGTTGGAAGTACCCACATCAAACGCATAAGCTACATCCTGAAGCAAAACAACGGTAGTTGCTTCAGTGGGTGCCTTTTGATTGGTTTCTGTTGGTACAGCTGCCAATGCATCCGCCAAAGTGTCAAAGGGAGTGTCACCAATTTTAGCGACTGGTGTTATTTCCTGCGCAATCGCCTGCGCAGGAAGCATACCAAGTACCATTATGACACAAAGCGCCAATGCTATGAGTCTGTTTCCGAGAGAATAATTATTTTTCATTTTTCTCCCTCTCCTTTATCTGTAGAGTTTTCTTTCTTTTTTTCCAGCACCTGCCGGACTTTGAGTTGATTATTTGCGTGGAAATATATTCTTCCATTCAATACACAGTGCAGACAGAAGGAAAATACGGTTATCGTCATAAGCACATTGCAGATGTAACCATATCCCTTTGTCAAAATGAGAACCACAATCATCAGAACAAAGCTGACAATCATAATTTTATCGACAATGGCTGCCATTTTATTAGAATTGAATGATAAAAGACCGTTTCGCGGTTTTTGCATTGTTTCCCGCTTCACTGCGTAGGCCTTGAAAAATGCTCTGCGCCGTACTTCTATCACAACTTGAAGCACCACGCCAAAAAGCAGGCCAAGCCAAAACAGCAAACCCGAGATAATCGTCATTGACGCAATGGGCATCAGCAAAAAGCTGACAGACATAAACAGAAAACAGCAAACGGAGATTTTTAAAAGTGTCCGATCTATTTGTCTTTGTCTCACAAGCCTGCCTCCTATGTGATTGCTTCATTGGTGTGAATGAAGGTAATCTCATATTCGACTGTAAAGGCTTGCGCTGGTTGTTCCTCGGCGATTAGGACCGTAGTTTCACCGGCGGGTGACATCAGCACTTCGGTTTCACCGGCAGGGTTACTCAGTACAGAGGTTTCTTCGCCTGCATCCAAAACATCTGTCTCCCCTGCAGGCTGCTCCAGCTCCATAGTGGAAATCTTCTCCGTAATTACGCCGGTACCAAAAGGCGTTGCACTTTTTTGCACAAGCCGACCGGAGCGAGAGATCTTATCGGTCAGTTTGCCGCGTTCCAGATTAATCGCACTGGATTGATATGTCTTATCACCAGATTGCTCATTCTGCATTCTGATGTTTTCAATGGCCTTTCTGGCTGTTCTGCCGGTAAGGTCGCTGACTACCTTGGATATCCGCAGTGTAAAAAACAGAACCACAGCAATCACGAAAAATACGCCGCAGGCAATTAAGCTGCCAATATAAATCCAATTATAAATATCGTATAATTCCATAGCAACGTCCTCCTTACTGTGCCGTTTCCACTCTGAGGATCGTCTCAGCGGTGGAGGATTGCAACTGTTCAATCAAGGTCTTGATATTGGGATCAGAATCGTCCGTGGCAGCAGCAGCGGTCTGAATATCTGAAAGTAATGTTTTTAAGGAAGCTGCATCCGTCACCTTCAGCAGGCCGCTGAGGTAATAGTCCACAAGACTGCCGATTTCTTTCCAAATATACAATTTATAGTCCG
This sequence comes from Faecousia sp., assembly GCA_045644625.1. Classification (GTDB taxonomy): domain Bacteria; phylum Bacillota; class Clostridia; order Oscillospirales; family Oscillospiraceae; genus Faecousia. The sequence continues at coordinate 3,775 of JAZRHG010000012.1, read as the reverse complement.
TGCCGTAGCCCTCTGCCTTTGTTTTAAGTTCCAGCAGCATTTGCCACAAAATTTCCTGTTGCTCTTTCAACGCCTGGGTTTGGGCAACCTTGCTGTCCTGCAGGCCATTGATCTTGGTCATACACTGGGAAATATCACAGAACACGCTGGCAATACTGCCATTTTCCGTTCCGTTATCGCGCATGTACTGGAACCATTTTGCAGCATCCTTATAGCGATCCAGATCGTTTACCTTTCCCACGGTGCCGGGGTTGTAATAGGAAAGAATGCTCCAACCGATTTCGAAGCAGACTTCCGCATATCCCTGCGGATTGGACGCTTGCAGTTCCTTCATTGCATCTACGGTTTTTCCGTAACCGCCGCTGATGGTATCATCCAAACCGGCCAGCAACTTTTGGAAATGCTGTTTTTCCTCCGGATCCAACAGATAATCTTCTGTTAAGTACTCGTTCAGCTGCAAATATGCTTCTGTGCGGGTAGGATCCGTCTTAATGGCTGCATAATAATTCTCTACGCTCTCTTCTTTGAGCAAAATCTTATCATAGTCTTTGCCCTTCTGCTGTTGGGCTGCAGTGTAACTGAAAATAGAGGTTGCGCCAAAGGCCACGGACAATGCCGCCATAGCTATAAAGGTTGCCAGCTTTCGTTTTTGCTTCTTCTTAAAGCTCTCATCTTCTTCCAGATAGTGCTCCAACGCAAACATCAGCTCTGCCGCTGACTGATAACGGTCGTTAGGATCACGCTGGCAACATTTTAAGATGATTTTCTCCAGACCGGCAGAAAGGCTGGGGTTTATGTCCCGAATGGGTTTGATTTCGTAGGGGGGTTCGCAAGGGTTCATACCGGTCACCAAATGGTAAAGGGTTGCACCCAGACAATAAATATCTGTTCTGGCGTCCGTTTGTCCCATGCCGCCAAACTGCTCCGGAGCAGCATAGCCTACAGTGCCCAAACAGGTTGTATCCGCCAGATTTTTTTCTTTGTACTCACGGGCAGTGCCGAAGTCGATCAGTGTTACGTTGCCGTCAGGCTTCAGCATAACGTTTGCCGGTTTCATATCACGATAGATAATCGCCGGTGTTCTCGTGTGCAGGTAGTTTAGAACATCGCAGAGCTGTTTTGCCCAAATGATGACGTTCTCCTGCGGTTGGGCGCCAAATTCATCCAGCGCCTTATTCAGGGAGTTGCCCTGAATGTAGTCCATAATAATGATGAAGGATTCGTCTGTATCAATCACATCGATGATACTGGGCAGGTTAGGGTGATTGAGTTTTTTCAAAATGTCTGTTTCAGCCACCAGACCTTGCTTCACAACTTCGAAGTCCCGGACACCGTCCTTGCGGACTTCCTTAACCGCCCATTGTTTGTTGGCCTTTTCATTCATGGCAAGGTAGACAACACTCATGCCACCTTGACCAACCTTATTCAGTATTTTATATTTTCCGTCAACAAGAGATCCAATTTCAAGCATAGCCCGTTCTCCTTAGAATGTTCTGACCAGGGAAACGGAAATATTGTCCCGTTCCTGTCGCTGCTTGTTCAGCTCAATCAAGCTGATTGCGTTCTGCTGCATTGTGTAATCATCAAAGAGAACACCGGGCTGCAGTTTTTCATAGATTTCTTCGGCTGTAATTTCGTGACGGAAACCGTCAGAACACAGCATATAAGTAGCATTGTGGGCCACATCACCAAAGAACATATCCGGATATACATCATCCGACGCACCCACGCACTGCAAAAGCACGCTTCTGCGGGAATCGGTCTCTGCCTCTTCCTGTGTCATATGTCCCTGCGCGACTTCCCGCGCCACAAAAGTCTGGTCACTGGTGATTTGCCGGACACCATCCACAATTTCGTAAGCACGAGAATCACCCACGTTTAAAATGTAGTACCGCGTCTGCGTCAACAACATTGCAACCACTGTTGTGCCCAATCTGACACCCTGTCGGGCGCCATAGGCTTTAATCAGATTGTTCTGCTGGTCCACAATCGCTTCCCATTGGCTTCGAATTGTCGCATCTTCCAAAGGCTGCTCGCATAGTTGCGGAAGGTTGTTCAGCGCCCAGTCACGAAATGCTTTGATTACGGATGCACTGGCCACTTCGCCTTTCTCCAGACCACCCATTCCATCACAAAGCACGCAAAAAGCCATTCTGCCCTGCGGTGTATTGACGACCATAGATGTCAGGCTGTCCTGATTTGTATCTTTTGATATGCCAACATCAGTACTGGCTGAGATAATAAAATTCATTGTGTAACCTCATCTCTGTCTTTTGACGTTTCCGCCTGTTTCATCGCTTTCTTTCCCTTGTCCATAACAACAGCAAGGCAAATATCCGTGGCAACCAAAACCAACGTAAATAGAAACTGGAGTTGTCCTAACCGCGTAACCGTATACTGGTGCTCTATTCTGCCGGCATTTGGAGCTATGATAAAACCCTGAAAATATTGGATGTTTTTCATAATTTCATATATCAGTTCCTGACAAAAGGACTCAAGAAGAATTCTCGCACTGAAGAAAACACCACACAAACCAGCGCATAACTGCAAAACCGGGCGGTCCAAATAGATCAATCCAATCTGCAGAACCAGAAAAAGCACCATCCAAATTGAAAAACCATTTTCTGTGGTGTGGGTAAGTATGATTTCCCCATCAATTTTTTGGGTTTGCGTGATATATACGCAGGGGAAACAGCTCATCACAATATAAGCGGCCAATAATATAAGCACAACCACTTTGAATATCCGGTCTTTTTTTATCGCCAAAGCTGTCTCCCCCTCCTGATTGACATTAATACATCTTAAATTCAAATTCCTCGTTTGCTAAGCGGATCTTTGTTCCGTGGGACAACTTCGTCTCCACACCGCTCTGAATCATTCCACCATTTACATAGGTATGGTTTGTGGAATTGGTATCCACTACAAAAAACTCGCCGTTGTGGTTAACAATATTTGCGTGACCTCTGCTGATGGCAGTATTATCACTGACAAAGTAATCCACATAGCTGCGTTCCTTACCAATTCTGAACACCGGCTTGTTGATCGGAATTCGCTCATTGTTCTTCACACGAATCAAATGCGGGTTGTTCTTGACTGTTTCAGGCGCGTTGCTGAGAACAGTGGTTTCACCCACAGCTGCGCTGAGCACAGTGGTTTCACCGAAATTCAGCGGCATGCCTGCTGCTTGCACGGGTTGGGGTGCAGGCTGGGGTACGGGCTGTTGGACCGGCTGGGGTGCCGGTTGCGGCACAGGCTGAGGTGCCGGTTGCGGCACGGGTTGGGGTGCCGGTCTCGGCACGGGTTGGGGTGCAGGCTTAGGCACGGGTTGGGGTGCCGGCTTCGGCACGGGCTGTCCCGGTACAGCAAAATTTTGGGGTGCCTGCCCGGGAATTGCGAAACCGGCATTTGTCGGTGGCATTGCTTTCTGCGGCGCAGGCTTTGCTTGCTGAGGCGCGGTAGTTTTTGCGCCTTTTGCTTTCTTTGCTTCCTGCTGTGCCTTATAAATAGCCGCATTTTCTGCGTTGTAGTGCTGCATCAGGTACAACCAGCTCATAGGCTTCTCATCCTGCGCTACAGGCGCTGCTTTCTGCTGGGGCGCAGCCATCGGCGGTACGACAGGCGCAGCCGCAGGTGCTTTCTTTATAGGTTGGGGTGCAGACTTTGGCACAGGCTGCGCTACAGGTGCAGGCTTTGCCACAGGCTGAGGAGCAGGTGCTGCCACAGGCTGAGGTGCGGGCGCTACCACGGGCTGGGGAGCAGGTGCTGCCACGGGCTG
>JAZRHG010000011.1:0-28504 GCA_045644625.1 Faecousia sp. | reverse complement strand
ACATTATCTGCGTTGGCGCCAAGCCGCTGTTCTTCCTGGACTATATTGCCTGTGGCAAGAATATTCCCGAGAAGATCGCAGAGATTGTCGGTGGTGTTGCAGAGGGCTGCGTGCAGTCCGGTGCAGCGCTGATTGGTGGCGAAACTGCAGAACACCCCGGTATGATGCCTGTGGAAGAGTATGACCTGGCAGGCTTTGCTGTGGGCATCGTGGATAAGAAGAAAATTTTGGACAACACCAAAATGGCTGCCGGCGATGTGGTGATTGCACTGCCTTCTACCGGCATCCATTCCAACGGCTTCAGCCTGTGCCGTAAGGTGTTCGATATTGACAATAACAATCCTGAGCTTTACGTACCCCGGGAAGAGCTGGGCGGCAAAACTGTTGCTGAAACATTGCTGACCCCCACAAAAATCTATGTCAAGCCTGTGCTGGCTCTGTTGGAGAAGGTAAATGTAAAGGGTATCAGCCACATTACCGGTGGCGGTTTCTACGAGAACATTCCCCGCAGCATTCCCGACGGCTTGGGCGCTAAGATTGACCGCAGCGCGGTAAAGGTTCTGCCCATTTTCGACCTGATTGCCAAGGTTGGCAATATTCCTGAGCGGGATATGTTCAACACCTACAATATGGGTGTGGGTATGAGCATTGTTGTGCCTGCCGAGCAGGTGGAAGAAGCGATTTCTATTCTGAAGGCAAACGGCGAAGATGCTTATGTCATCGGCGAAATTATTGCCTCCGAGGAGAAAATTATCATCGAATAAAAAGGGGAGAGGGCTATGAGCAAGGCAAGAATTGCCGTGTTGGTATCCGGTGGCGGAACAAACCTGCAGGCACTTATTGACGCACAAAAATCCGGCATTTTATGCAGTGGCGAGATAAAACTTGTCATCGCCAACAATGCAGGTGCTTACGCACTTACCCGTGCAGAAACAGCCGGTATTGCCACAGAAACAGTCCTGAAAAAAGCTTGCGGCAGTCAGGCTGCCTTTGAGGAAAAAATCAAGGAACTTCTGACTGCATATCAAATCGATCTGATTGTTTTAGCAGGCTTTATGTCTATTCTCAGTGAGAATTTTACAAAGGATTATCCACAGCGGATTATCAATGTTCACCCCTCTTTGATTCCGTCTTTTTGCGGAGCTGGCTTTTATGGACTTCGTGTCCACGAGGAAGCCCTTGCCTACGGCGTAAAGGTTACCGGTGCAACCGTGCATTTTGTCAATGAAATTCCCGACGGCGGTGAGATCATTTTCCAAAAGGCAGTGGAAATTCAAGACGGTGACACGCCGGAAGTGTTGCAAAAGCGCGTAATGGAACAGGCAGAGTGGATCATCCTGCCTGCCGCGGTAGAAAAGGTCAGTATGGCCATTAAGAAAGGAAACTGATTATGAATGTGTATGAAACCGGCAATTTGAGCCAAATGCTCAGTACCAATACATATCCCGGCCGTGGCATCGTGCTGGGTGTCACCCCCGACGGCACAAAATCCGTTGCTGCGTATTTTATTATGGGTCGCAGTGTGAACAGCCGCAACCGCGTATTCCAGCAGGAGCCGGACGGCATCCGCACCGAGGCCCACGATCCCAGCCTGATGAAAGACCCGCACCTGATTATTTACCACCCTGTTCGCGAGGCAGGCTGCGGCCTGATTGTCACCAACGGTGACCAGACGGACACCATTTGGGAATACCTTGCCAAGGGCGAAAGCTGGGAAGCTGCCCTGCGCACCCGTATGTTTGAAGACGACGGCTCCAACTGGACACCCCGTATTTCCGGATTGCTTGCCAAAGACGGTAGCTACAAGATGTCTATTCTGAAGTCTGCCGACGCGGAGGGTAGCGCCTGTGCCCGTTTCTTCTATGAGTATCCCGGCATTGCCGGTTTGGGTCACTTTATCCACACCTACGTCTGTGATGGCAACCCTGTCATTCCCACCTTCCAGGGTGAGCCGGAGCGGGTGGAAATGGATAACGATATGGAAGCGTTTACCAATATGCTTTGGGAAAATCTGAACCCCGATAATAAGATTTCTCTGTTTGTACGTTACACCGATTTGAAAACCGGTGCATACACCCAAAAAATTATCAACAAGCACGCATAAAGGAGAGAAAAAATGAAGGAATTTGAACTCAAATATGGCTGTAACCCCAACCAAAAGCCTGCAAAACTGTATATGCACGATGGCAGTGACCTGCCTTTCACCATTCTGAACGGCCGTCCCGGTTACATCAACTTTATGGACGCATTGAACTCCTGGCAGCTTGTAAAAGAATTGAAGGAAGCCACCGGTATGACCTGCGCAACTTCCTTTAAGCACGTTTCTCCCACCTCTGCTGCTGTAGGCAAGCCCCTAAGTGAAGAGCTGAAGAAAGCTTGCTTTGTAGACGATGTTGAGGGTTTGGACGAGAATCCTTTGGCTTGCGCCTATGCCCGCGCCAGAGGTGCGGACCGCCTTTGCTCTTTCGGTGACTGGGTTGCCCTGTCCGATGTTTGTGACGAAATGACCGCAAAGCTCATTGCCCGTGAGGTTTCCGATGGCGTGATCGCTCCCGGCTATACCGAGGAAGCATTGGAAGTGTTGAAGACCAAGCGCAAGGGTAGCTATAATGTGGTCGCGATTAATCCTGACTATGTTCCCACCGAAGTTGAGAACAAGCAAATCTTCGGTATTACCTTCCAGCAGGGTCGCAACAACTTCAAGATCAACGAAGAACTGCTGCAGAATGTGGTTACCGAGAATAAAGACATTCCTGAAAGTGCTAAGATCGACTTGATTATTTCTCTGATCACCCTGAAGTACACCCAGTCCAACTCTGTTTGCTTTGCTGTGGACGGTCAGGCAATTGGTGTCGGCGCCGGTCAGCAGAGCCGTGTCCACTGTGTCAGACTGGCTGGCGGCAAGGCTGATACCTGGTTCCTGCGTCAGCACCCCAAGACCCTAAATCTGCCTTTCCGTGAGGATTTGGGTCGTCCCGGCCGTGATAATGTGATTGACGGCTATATTAACGGTAACGAAGAAGATGTTTGCGCAGAGGGTATTTGGCAGAACTATTTCACCGTCAGACCTGAGCCTTTGACTGCTGAAGAAAAGCGTGCATGGCTGGACTCCCGTGATGCAGTTGCCTTGGGTTCCGATGCATTCTTCCCCTTTGCTGACTCTGTCAAGCGTGGTGTTGCTTCCGGCGTGAAGTACATTGCAGAACCCGGTGGCTCTATCCGTGACGATTTGGTCATTGAAGAGTGCAATAAGAATGGCATTGCCATGGCCTTCACCGGAATGCGCTTGTTCCATCATTAAGCTTTTATCCCCCAGGGGACAGCCGCATATGGCTGCCCCCTGTTGGTGCGTTTTTCTATAAAACCTGTTTTAGGAGATAATTATGAAAATTCTTGTTGTTGGCGGCGGCGGCCGCGAGCATGCAATCATCCGTGCCTTAAAAAAGAATCCGGATGTGCGTGAAATTTTTGCTTGTCCCGGTAACGGCGGCATTGCACAGGATGCTATCTGCGTTGCAATCGGTGCCACGGATATTGAAAAGATTGTTGCTTTTGCGGCAGAAAACGCCATTGATTATGCTGTGGTTGCACCTGATGACCCCCTGGTTTTGGGCTGCGTGGATGCACTGGAGGAAAAGGGAATTCCTTGCTTTGGTCCCAGAGCTAATGCGGCGATCATTGAGGGTAGTAAGGCTTTTTCCAAGGACTTGATGAAAAAGTACAACATCCCCACCGCTGCTTATGAAACATTTACAGATATTAACAAGGCGCTCAGTTATGTGCAGACCTGCCCTATTCCCGTTGTGGTCAAGGCAGACGGTCTTGCGCTGGGTAAGGGCGTGATCATTGCGCAGAGCAGGGAAGAGGCAGTGGAAGCTGTCACTGATATGATGGCAAATGCCAAGTTTGGTAAATCCGGTTCTACCGTGGTTGTCGAGGAATTTTTGACCGGTCCTGAGGTATCTGTGCTGGCATTCACCGACGGCAATGTGGTAAAACCCATGGTTTCCTCTATGGACCACAAGCGGGTAGGTGACAACGACACAGGTCTCAATACCGGCGGTATGGGAACCGTTGCGCCCAATCCCTATTACACTGACGAAATCGCCCAAGTGTGTATGGAAACCATTTTCCTGCCCACCATCGCAGCGATGAACGCAGAAGGCCGCACCTTCAAGGGCTGTCTGTACTTTGGCTTGATGCTCACCCCCAACGGTCCTAAGGTCATTGAGTATAACTGCCGTTTCGGTGACCCGGAAACTCAGGTGGTTCTGCCGCTGCTGGAAAGTGACCTGCTGACGGTTATGCAGGCAACTACCAATGGCACCTTGGCAGAAACCGAGGTTAAATTTGCGGATAAGCATGCTTGTTGCGTGATTTTGGCTTCCAAGGGCTACCCTGCCTCTTATCAAAAGGGTTTTGAAATGTCCTTTACCCCTGAAGCGCTGGAGGCCACCTATGTTGCGGGTGCTGCGCTGAAGGATGGCAAGTTGGTTACCTCCGGTGGCCGTGTCACCGGTACGACTGCTGTTGCAGATTCGCTGGAAGAGGCCATTCGGGAAGCATACCGGCTGTCTGACGGCGTGAAATTTGAAGGTGCTTACCGACGCAGCGATATTGGTCAGCGTGCACTGCTGGCACTGAAATAATCGAACAGGAGGGACTCCTTATGGTTTATCGTATTTTTGTTGAGAAAAAGGAAGGCCTTGACAATGAAGCAAAGGGTCTTTTGAATGAGGCGAAAAATCTGCTTGGCATTCAAGGCCTTGAGAATATTCGGCTTTTTAACCGTTATGATGCGGAAAATATTACAGAGGAACTGTTTGACTATGCTGTCAAAACCGTTTTCTCCGAGCCTCAGCTGGACAACACATCAGCTGAACTGGACTTGCCCGGTGCCTATGTATTTGCAGTGGAAGCTTTGCCCGGTCAGTTTGACCAGCGTGCCGACTCTGCTGCTCAGTGCATCCAGATTATCTCTCAGGGCGAACGCCCCTTGATTCGCACTGCGAAGGTCTATGGTTTGTATGGAAACCTGAGCGAAGCAGATGTTGCTGCATTTAAGAAACACGTAATCAATGCTGTGGAAAGCCGTGAAGCAGAGCTTAATCTGCCGGAAACTTTGGCAGTGCAGTATGCCGCACCGGAAACCGTTGCCACCGTCACCGGCTTCACCGCAATGGACGACGCCGGACTTGCTGCTTTGCTGGATGAAAAAGGCTTGGCAATGGATTTGGACGACCTGAAGTTCCTGCAGGCTTATTTCCGCGACGAAGAGCATCGTGACCCTACCATCACCGAAATTCGCGTGGTTGACACCTACTGGTCTGACCACTGCCGCCATACCACCTTCTCTACCCATATCGACAATGTGCGCATTGACGATCCTGCAGTTCAGGCTGCCTATGAGCGGTATCTGGCTGCCCGTGTGGAGGTTTACGGCGAGGAGAAGGCAGCGGCTCGTCCTCAAACTTTGATGGATATCGCAACCATCGGCACCAAGACCCTGAAAAAACGCGGTTTGCTGCCGGAACTGGACGAGTCCGAGGAAATCAACGCCTGTTCTATTCACGTCACCGCCACTGTCAACGGCGAAGATCAGGACTGGCTGCTGATGTTCAAAAACGAAACCCACAACCACCCCACTGAGATCGAGCCCTTCGGTGGCGCAGCTACCTGTATCGGCGGCTGTATCCGTGACCCGCTGTCCGGCCGTGCTTATGTCCATCAGGCTATGCGTGTCACCGGTGCAGGCGATCCCAGAAAGGCAATTTCCGAAACTTTGGCAGGCAAACTGCCTCAAAGAAAGATTTGTCAAACCGCAGCTGCCGGTTACTCTTCTTATGGCAACCAAATCGGTTTAGCCACCGGTCACGTGGCGGAAATGTATCACGATGGCTATGTTGCCAAGCGTCTGGAGTGCGGCGCGGTGGTTGCGGCTGCCCCTGCTTACAATGTCCGCCGTGAGCGTCCTGCTGCCGGTGTTGTGGTTGTCCTGCTTGGCGGCCGTACCGGCCGTGATGGCATTGGTGGTGCTACCGGTTCTTCCAAGAGCCACAATATGAAATCCCTCACCACAATGGCTTCCGAGGTCCAAAAGGGCAATGCCCCCGAGGAACGGAAGATTCAGCGTTTGTTCCGCAATGCTGAGGTCACTCGTTTGATTAAGCGTTGTAACGACTTTGGTGCAGGCGGTGTTTCCGTTGCTATCGGCGAGTTGGCTCCCGGTCTGAAAATCGATTTGGATGCTGTCCGTAAGAAGTACGAAGGCTTGGACGGCACAGAAATTGCTATTTCCGAATCTCAGGAACGTATGGCGGTTGTTGTTGAAGCAAAGGATGCAGACAAGTTCATTGCCTTGGCTGAGGCTGAGAACTTGGAAGCCTACCGGGTTGCCACCGTTACCGAAGAGGAGCGGATGGTAATGACTTGGAAGGGCAATACCATCGCAAACCTGAGCCGTGCGTTCCTGGACACCAACGGTGCGGTGAAGCACGCTGAGGCACACATCACCGAAAAGGACCTGTCTGTCCTGAGTAAGGCTTTGTATGGCAACTTGCGCGAAATGGCATCCGATTTGAATACTGCTTCTCAGAGAGGTCTTGTGGAACGTTTTGATGCCACCATCGGTGCAGGCTCTGTCACAATGCCCTTTGGCGGCAAACGCCAGCTGACCCCTGCACAGTCTATGGCAGCTGTGTTGCCTGTGCTGCCCGGTCAGGAGACCGATCAAGCATCTGTTTTCAGCTGGGGCTGCGATCCGGAGTATCTGTCTGTAGATCCTTATTCCGGTGCACACGCATCCATTTATCACTCTGTTGCCAAGCTGGTAGCAGCAGGTTGTGATTACAAGCAGGCTTATTTGACCCTGCAGGAGTTCTTTGAGCGGCTGAGAAATGAGCCCTCCCGTTGGGGCAAGCCCTTTGCGGCACTGCTGGGCGCACTGGATGCACAGCTGGAGCTGGGCGCTGCTGCCATCGGCGGCAAGGACTCCATGTCCGGCACATTCTTAGATTTGGATGTTCCGCCCACGCTGATTTCCTTTGCTATCGCACCTATTAAGAAGCAGGATGTTCTGACTCCCGAATTCAAGGACGCCGGCAATCCGGTTTACCTGTTCGGCGGTGTTGACGAATCTGCTGATAGCCTGAAGGCCTCTTGGGAAGCCTTCTATGCCCTGCATAAAGAAGGTAAGGTCAAGGCTGCTTGGGCTGTGGAGCACGGCATCGGTGAAGCTGTGATGAAAATGTCCTTTGGTAATAACATTGGCTTTACTTCCTGCGCAGATGTTGCAGACTGGCATAGCCGCCTGTGGGGCTTCTTGGTAGCAGAGCTGACAGAAGATGTGGAAATCCCCGGCGCTATGAAGCTGGGCGAAACTACTGCCGAGCCTGTGATCACTTTGGGTGCGGACACCGCCACAGTTGCAGAGCTGTATAAGCTCAATGCAGAAACCCTTGAGAGCGTCTATCCTGTCCACGCAAGAGAAGAAAGTGGCGAAATGCCCACGTTCTCTTTTGAGGGCAAGTGCAACATCGCACCCAAGGTCAAGGTGGCAAAACCCAAGGTACTTATTCCTGTTTTCCCCGGTACCAACTGTGAATACGATTCTGCCCGCGCGGTAGAAGCGGCAGGTGCAGAGGCTGAAATCTTTGTTGTTCGTAACCTGACTGCAGAGGATGTTGCCAATAGCGTGGCTCAGTTCTCCGCTAAGGTAAAGCAGGCACAGATGATATTCATCCCCGGTGGTTTCTCCGGCGGTGACGAGCCCGACGGCTCTGCAAAGTTCATTACTGCATTCTTCCGCAACCCTGCGGTTAAGGAAGCGGTCACCGACCTTTTGGATAACCGTGACGGTCTGATGTGCGGTATTTGTAACGGCTTCCAAGCGCTGATCAAGCTGGGTCTTGTGCCTTACGGCAAGATTATCGACACCGATGAAAATTGCCCCACCTTGACCTTCAACAATATCAGCCGCCACCAGAGCCGTATCGTCCATACCCGTATTGCTTCTACCAAGTCTCCGTGGCTTAGCAGAATGCATGTGGGTGATGTGGTAAATGTTCCCATTTCCCACGGTGAGGGCAAGTTCTTGGCTTCTCCCGAACTCATTGCCCAGCTTGCGGCCAACGGACAGATTGCCACCCAGTATGTGGATTTGGACGGCAAGGCAACTGCAGACATTGACTTCAACCCCAACGGCTCCTTGTGCGCCATCGAAGGCATTACTTCCCCTGACGGAAGAGTGTTCGGTAAGATGGGTCACAGCGAGCGTATTGGCGACGGTCTTTATAAGAACGTTCCCGGTAATTACGATATCGAGATGTTCAAAGCTGCTGTGGAATACTTTAAGTAAAGAACGATCCGGGAGGCATCAGCCTCCCGGATGTTTTTACAGGTCAAATTTCTGCGAGATTTTGTCGGAAACCTTCCAGGCAACATCTTCCATTTTGTCAGCCGCATGTGTTGCCAAACGGCGGGTGGGATTGGCTTTGGACATCATTAAGATGCCCACTGCACCGGCAGCTGCGCCAATGCCAAGAGTAAGTGCAAGTCCTTTTACACGCATATCTTTTCCTCCTTACAAAGCCAAATGATGATGGCTCTGTAATTAGGTTGCCCAAGTGTTACACACTCACACGTGGTAAGAGTTTACGAAGATGAAAATCAATGGTACTTTATGTAGCCGGGTTACCCGGCTTTTTTTATTTTGCGGTGTTTGTGGTAGCGTCATCGAACATTTCTGTACCGTCGGTATAACCAGGCATCTGCGTGTCTACATTGGGATCGGGGATGTTGGTTTCCAACGTGGGCATCGTATCCGGCAGAATGTTCATATCTGTGCTGGGCATAACGCTTCTGGTGCTGGGCACTGTGGCGTCGTTATTTCTGCCGCAGGCGCATAAAGATAATGCAAGGACAAGCAGCAGTGCAAAAATGCAACACTTTTTCATAAAAACCCTCCTATGATAGAATGCAAAAATAGTATAACCAATCTGCGGGGTTTTAGACATCGCAAAAGAAAATATGATAATTTTGACAAAATTCTATATTTTACCTTGCTATTTCAAAGAAAAGAATATATAATGGTGAAGATAATATAAGAAGAGGAGACGATTTCAATGAAAAGACTGTCTGTAAAAAAAGGCGTTGAGTGCATGGCTTGCTTGGAGTGCGTACGTGCTTGCTCCACAGCTTTCTATAAGGAATTCCATCCTGACCTGTCTGCGATCCAGATTGTGGCAAAGGGAACCGGTGCCAAGCCTATGACCTGCATCCAGTGCGGTAAGTGTATGAAGGCTTGTGAAGCCGGTGCTATCACCCAAAACCCCAAGACCGGCGTGTATATGATCAACAAGAAGCTGTGTACATCCTGCGGTGCTTGCGTGGAAGCTTGCCCGATGAAGGTTATGGTTCTGCCGGAAGGCGGCACAACCAGCAAGTGCATTGCTTGCGGCATCTGCGTAAAAGCTTGCCCTATGGAGCTTTTGGAAATCGTTGAAAAATAAATGAAGCTTGCAGGACAACCTTTTGGCTGTCCTGCTTTGCGTTCAATTAGGAGAAAAGCTATGCTGAAGTGGTTTAAAGCATCCCGATGGCGTATCCTGTTAGGGATTGGCATTATCATAGTTTTGATACTGGTGTTGTTGCTTGGCGGTGTGTACTTATTGCTGGATTCAGCTATAAACAAAACCGAACAGCTGGATGTGACAGTTCCCACCCTTTCCTATGAAGAGGAAGTCAGTGAAGTCGGTGCGCTGGAAGAGCAGGAGTTAGACCCGATTTTTGAGCGGGCAGAAGATATTTTTAAGGGCAAAGATATTGTCAATATCCTTTTGGTGGGTCAGGACAGACGGGAAGGTCAGAAAAGACAGCGTTCGGACACAATGATTATGTGTACCATCGACCGCGCCACCAAAACGCTGACCTTTACCTCTTTTTTGCGGGATATTTGGGTTTACATTCCCGACAAGTATAACCAGCGATTGAATGTGCCGTATATTTTAGGCGGCTTCCCGCTTCTGAATGAAACGCTACAATATAATTTTGGTATTCAGCCAGATTATAATGTGGAGATTGATTTCTACGGCTTTCAGGATGCCATCGATTTGCTGGGCGGCGTAGACGTGGAGCTGACGGCAGAGGAAGCAAAATATTTGAATAAAATAAGTCCTGCGTTCACGGAAAACCACACGTATTGGAATTTGAAGACCGGGCTGAACCATTTGGATGGAAATCAGACATTGCAATATGCGCGTATCCGCAAGCTGGACTCTGACTTTGGCCGCACCAAGCGACAGAGAACAGTCTTGGAAAATTTGACGCAAAAGATAAAAGACTTAGACCCAATGGAATTGTACAATTTAGCAAGCAGCATTTTGCCGATGCTCAGCACAGACTTGAAAACATCTCATGTTGCGGGTATGATTTTGGATGTGCTGCCGATGCTAAGTGACATAAAGATTGTTTCCCAGCAAATCCCGTTAAAGGGCGAGTACTCCTACGGCTCTAAAAAGGGCGCTTCTGTCATTATTCTCAGCGAGAAAAATCTTGATAAAGCCAAGGAATTGCTGACAGAAACGATGAAGGAAGCAGAATAATCTTAAAAACCTGACACTTTTTTACAAGTGTCAGGTTTTTTAAAAATTATGGGTTTTTTCTCATAGGATAATTGCATATTTTATATAGATATGCTATACTGTACACAGTCGTACACCCGGAGGCGTTTATTATGAATTTAACAGGTTTTCAGCAGAAAATCTCTGATTTATTACCGAAAATTGTTACCCGTTTTTCAGAGCCTATGGCAAAGCACACCTCGTTTCGAATTGGTGGTCCTGCCGAAATTATGGCGTTTCCGAAAAATGCGGAGGAATTAAAAGCACTGCTGGATTTTGCGGCAGAAAATCACTGTCCCTTTGCTGTGCTGGGTGCCGGTACCAATGTGCTTGCTCCGGATGAAGGAATATCCGGCCTTGTGATTTGCCTGAAGGATTGCATGGACGGAATGAAGCACCTGGAAAACAACCGCATCCGTGTAGGCGCAGGCGTCACAATGACCCGTGCGGCGGTGTTTGCAGCAGGGCAGGGATTAGGCGGCTTGGAATTTGCCCACGGCATCCCGGGAACGGTGGGTGGCGGCATCTATATGAATGCCGGCGCATACGGTGGGGAAATTTGCCAGGTGCTGGAGTGTGCCGATGTGCTGATGCCCACCGGTGAAATTGTAACCTTTTCCAATGCGCAGATGGAGTTTGCCTATCGCCATAGCTGCTTAAGTGAAAATGGTGGAATAGTGATTAGTGGTATCTTTGCTTTGCAGGAAAAGCCGGAGGCGGAAATCCGCAGCCAAATGCAAGAACTTATGCGTCGCAGAAGTGCATCCCAGCCCTTGGATTTACCCTCTGCCGGTTCTGCTTTTAAGCGTCCGGTTGGCGGTTATGCGGCAGCCCTGATTGATGAAGCGGGTTTGAAGGGTTACTGTGTTGGCGATGCGGGCGTTTCTGAGAAACACGCAGGCTTTGTGGTTAATTTAGGAAATGCCACCGCAAAGGATGTCAAGCAAATCCTTCAGGATGTTTCGGATATTGTGCATCAAAAATCCGGTATTCAGTTGGAGCCGGAAATACGAATTTGGTAAAGAAGGAGGGGAGCGTATGGCAGTTTCCTTTTCCGCAAGCGTCAAGTCAGAACTCTGCCGCAGCTTCCCGCAAAAACGTTGCTGCGCATTGGCGGAATGCTTTGGTGTTTTGCTGTTTTGTAACAGCTTCAGTTATGAGGCTATTCGCATCATCACAGAAAGCAAAGAGTTTGCGCAAGTCCTTCCCAAACTGTTTAAAAAGGCGTTCACTGTTTCTTTTGACATAGAGCCGGAGCCGGATGCAGGCGGAAAACTCACATTCCAAATCACCGACAGGGAAAAATTGTCGGCGATTATGCGCGCATACGGCTTTGACCGGGAGGATACGGTGTCACTGCACATTAACCTGCCTGTTGTTGAGGAGGAATGCTGCAAAACCGCATTCTTCCGTGGTGCATTTCTGGCAGGCGGCTCGGTGACAGACCCTGCAAAAGCCTATCATTTGGAGTTTGCCACCAACCACCGCAGTGTGGCAAGAGAGGCTTATATGTTCCTCAACGAGGCATTGGGCTTCTATCCGAAAAACGCAGAAAGAGCCGGCGGGCAGGTGCTGTACCTAAAAAACAGCGAGCTGATTTCCGACTGTCTTACCTTCCTGGGCGCCCCTATTGCCGCAATGGGAATTATGGAGGCAAGACTGGAAAAAGAACTGAACAATAAAGTCAACCGGCGTTGCAACTGCGATGAAGCTAACACCTCTAAAGTGGTGGAGGCAGCGCAGGAGCAGCTGCGGGCCATTCGCATATTGCAGCAAAGGGGATTGTTGGAGAGTTTGCCGCCGAAATTAAAGCTGGCAGCGCGGGCAAGAGAAGAAAATCCGGAATCCTCACTGACAGAACTGGCAGCTATGATGGAGCCTCCCATCAGCAAGCCTGCTATGAATCATCGACTGAAAAAACTGGTACAAATGTCAAAGGAGTAAACGCAATGAGCTTTACACATTTGCACGTCCACTCGGAATACAGCCTTTTGGACGGTGCTTGCCGCATTGCCGATATGATGGACCGGGTTAAGGAACTGGGGCAAACTGCCATTGCCTTAACCGACCACGGCGTGATGTATGGCTGCATTGATTTTTATAAAGCCGCGAAAGCTGCCGGGGTCAAACCCATTATCGGCTGCGAGGTTTATGTGGCGCGCAGAGGTATGGAGGATCGCATCCACGGCGTGGATAATGAGTCCTATCACCTGGTGTTGCTTTGCGAGAATAACAAAGGATACGAAAATTTGTGCCTGTTGGTCTCCGAGGCATTTTGCCGCGGTTTTTATATCAAACCCCGTGTGGATTTGGAACTTTTGGAAAAATATCACGAGGGCTTGATTGCGCTCAGTGCCTGTCTGGCAGGTGCAGTGCCCCGTTATTTGCTGAATGAAGAATATGAGGCAGCCAAAGACTATGCCCTGAAACTATCCCAAATTTTTGGTGATGACCATTTCTATCTGGAATTGCAGGACCACAATATTCCCGAGCAGCGCCCGGTTAACCAGGGTGTGATGCGCATTGCGCGGGAAACCGGTTTGCCGCTGGTGGTTACCAATGATGCCCACTATTTGCGTCGGGAAGATGCCCAAATGCAGGATGTTCTATTGTGCATCCAAACCGGTAAAACCGTGGATGACCCCAACCGCATGAAGTTCAGCACCGAGGAATTTTACTTAAAAAGCGAAGAAGAACTGCGTCAGCTGTTTCCCAATTGCGACGAGGCTTTTACCAATACAGAGAAAATTGCCGAGCGTTGCAATGTGAAATTTGTGTTTAATGAGTACCATCTGCCGTCTTTCCCTGTGCCGGAGGGCTACACCAACGAAGAATACTTCCGCAAGCTCTGTATGGACGGCTTCCGTGAGCGGTATGAAAATCCGCCGCAGGAATATCTGGAGCGGCTGGAATATGAGATTTCCGTTATCAGCCGAATGGGCTATGTGAACTATTATCTCATCGTTTGGGATTTTATCCGCTACGCCAAGGAAAACGGCATACCTGTGGGTCCCGGCCGTGGCTCCGGCGCAGCATCCATTGTGGCATACTGTATGCATATCACAGAAGTTGACCCGATGAAATATGCCCTGATTTTCGAACGTTTCTTAAATCCGGAACGTGTCAGTATGCCGGACTTCGATACAGACTTTTGTCAGGAACGCCGCGGTGAGGTCATTGACTATGTGACCCGAAAGTACGGCTCTGACCACGTGGCGCAAATCGCCACCTTCGGTACGATGGCCGCCCGCGGCGCAATCCGTGATGTGGGTCGCGCGCTGAATTTTACTTATGCAGAAACCGATGTGGTGGCAAAGCAGGTCCCCACAACATTGCACATCACTCTGGAAGAGGCGTTGAAGGTCTCACCTAAGCTGAAGGAAATGTATGATGCGGATGAGCGGGTACGCACCCTGATTGACACGGCAAAAAGCTTAGAGGGTATGCCCCGCAATACCTCCACTCACGCAGCAGGCGTGGTGATTACCGCAGAGCCGGTAAGCAGCTATGTGCCCCTTTCTAAAAATGACGATACCATCGTCACCCAGTACACAATGACCACCATTGAGGAGCTGGGACTTCTGAAAATGGACTTTTTGGGTTTGCGCAACCTGACGGTTATCGAAGATGCCCAAAAGCAAATTCAAAAAATTGACCCCACCTTCGATATTTCCAAAGTTCCTGACGATGACCCGGCAACCTTCCAAATGCTCTCCGAGGGCAAAACCCAGGGCGTATTCCAGCTTGAGTCTGCCGGTATCACTGGTGTGTGCGTCAATATGAAGCCAACCTCTATCGAAGATATGACGGCAATTGTTGCCCTGTATCGACCGGGTCCTATGGATTCCATTCCCACCTTTATTGCCAACAAGCTGGATAATACCAAAATCACCTACAAAACTCCGCTTTTGGAGCCGATACTACGAGTCACTTATGGCTGTATTGTCTATCAGGAGCAGGTCATTGAAATCTTCCGTAGCTTAGGTGGCTACACAATGGGACAAGCGGACAATATCCGCCGCGCCATCTCCAAAAAGAAGATGAAGGTCATCGAGCAGGAGCGGAAGGTGTTTGTGTACGGTGACGAAGCGCAGGGGATTTCCGGCGCTATGGCAAAGGGTGTCAGCGAGGCAGCAGCCCAGTCCATCTATGACGAAATTGTCGCCTTTGCCAACTATGCCTTCAATAAAGCCCACGCAGTGTGCTATGCGGTGGTCTCTTATCAGACTGCCTACCTGAAATGCCATTATCCCCAGCAGTATATGGCGGCGCTGATGACTTCTGTTTTGGACTCTGCCACAAAAATCTCCGGCTATATTGCCGAGTGTAAGGATATGGGGATTGCAGTGTTACCGCCGGATATCAACCGTTCCGATGACCCCTTTGCTGTGGAAGGTACGGCTATTCGGTTTGGCTTGGGCGCTGTAAAAAATGTCGGTCGCGGCTTAATCCGCAACATTGTTGCCAAGCGAAATCAGGGCGGCGACTTTACCGGCCTGGAGGACTTCATCTCCCGTATGGGAGAAAATGAACTAAATAAGCGGGCTGTGGAGAATTTTATCAAATGCGGCGCAATGGACTGCTTTGGGTATCACCGCAGTGAACTGCTGGCAGTCTATGACACAATGATGGATAGCATTGCCGCCTCCCGGAAGAAGAATTTGGAGGGGCAAATCGGCTTGTTCTCTATGATGCAGCAGGAGGATCAGGCGGCTGCCATTCCCATTCCCTGCCTGCCGGAAATGAAGAAAACCGATTTGATGCTGCTGGAAAAGGAAACCACAGGCATCTATCTGTCCGGACATCCTATGGACGATTACCGCCATTTGCTCCGTGGCACCCATGTTGTGCCCATTGGCAAGCTGATGGACGAGGATAGCGCCTATCAGGATGAGCAAATCATCAGCATTGCCGGTGTGGTGCAGAGCATCAAGATGAAAACCACCCGCAACAACTCGATGATGGCTTATGTGACGCTGGAGGATGACACCGCTTCTGTGGAAATGCTGGCATTTTCCAATACGATAAACCAGTATGGCGGATACCTGCGGGAGAATGTTCCGGTGGTCATCACCGGTAAGGTATCTCTGCGGGATGACAAAGAGCCGCAAGTGATCATCAACAGAGCGCGACCGATGTCGGACTTTGAACAGGAAAACAGAGCCTTGCAACAAGAGCCGTTGTATGGCACCCTGTATTTGAAGCTTCCCACGGAGGACAGCCCGCTTTTTGCAAAAATGAAAGCGATTTTGCGGATGTTCCCCGGTGAAAGCCCTGTTGTGGTTTATTTCGCAGATACCAAGCAGCGCAGAGGCAGCCGGTGCAGCCTGGACAATCGTATGCTTCAGGAACTGCAAAATTTGCTGGGCGAGGGGAATGTTGTTGTAAAATAACTATCCTTTTATCAAAAAATATGTTACACTAAAAAGAAGTGAGGTGTTGCTATGAAAAGAATATTCAGAGCTGTTCTGTTGCTTGTTGTGGCAGCACTGGTGCTTTCCGGCTGCAGTATGATTACTGTGGATGGAATGTACAAGCTTCCCAAGCGTTCGGATAATTTCAACAGCTTGCAGACAGCCATTGACGGCGCAATGTCAGGATTGGAATACTGCGCGCCGCTTGCCGGTGAAAACCGGCAGACGGTGCATATGGCAGACCTGGACGGAGACACTCAGGAGGAGTTTGTGCTTTTCGCCAAGGGCACTGAAGAAAAGCCGCTTCGCATTATGCTTTTTCAAAAGGTTGACAATACCTACGTAAACACCGACACAGTGGCGTGTAACGGCACTGCCTTTGACCAGGTGGAATATGTGGATATGGATGGCGGCGGCGTGGAGATGATTGTAGGCTGCCAGTTGAGTGACCAAGTGATCCGCACCGCCACCGTGTACAGTCTGGAAGAGGGCAAGTTGCAGGATAGAGTCAGTGTAAACTACACCAAATTTCTCACCACAGACCTAAACGGTGACAACCTTTCAGAACTGTTTTTACTAAAACCCGGCTTGGCGGAAACGGATAACGGCGTGGCGGAGTTGTACGGAATGTACCAAGGAGAAATGAAGCAGTATAATACTATGCGCATGTCCAAGACTGTGGACAAGCTCAAACGGATTATTCAGGGCAAGCTGGACGGCGGAAAAACGGCAGTCTACGTTGCCAGTGCGGCAGACGAAAACTCCCTGATTACCGATGTATACACCCTGATTGAAGAAAAACTTGTCAATGTCACCTTGTCCGGTGACTTGGGTACAAGTATGCAGACGATGCGTAATTATTACGTATATGCCGATGATATTGACTCCGATGGTGTTGTGGAGTTGCCGGCGTTGCTTCCTATGCGGTCGATACAGGTGCGTGCAGATGCGGATACCCACCATCTGATACGCTGGTATGCCCTGACAGCCAATGGCGAAACGGTAGACAAGCTTTATACCTACCACAATTTTGCTGGTGGCTGGTATATGCAGCTGGAAAGTGAACTTGCGCCCCGCATCACAACCATCAACACAGAAAACGCTACGGAATTTTATCTTTGGGACAAGAATTATGCCACCAATGAAAAAATAATGACCGTCTATGCCCTGTCGGGCGACAATATGGAAGAAATGGCTTTGCGCGACGGGCGGTTTATATTGGAAAAGACGGACAAAACTGTTTATTGCGGCCAGATGGAAGATGCCGCAGAAGAATATGGCATAACCCGCGAAAGTGTTGTATATAGCTTCCGGCTGATCCAGCAAGACTGGAACACCGGATTAACATAAGAGGTAGATAACTATGAAGAAAGTGCTGATTTTGGAAGATGAAGTGAATATCCGCAGCTTTGTTGTCATTAACCTGAAACGGGCGGGCTATGCCGCCATTGAAGCGGGTACCGGAGAGGAGGCGTTGGAACGCCTGCGTGAGAATCCGGACATCGGCGTGGCAATTTTGGATATTATGCTTCCGGATATTGACGGCTTTGAGGTGTGCCGCCGCATTCGTGCCACCAACAAGCAGATTGGCATCATTATGCTCACCGCACGTACCCAGGAAATGGATAAGGTGACCGGCCTGATGACCGGCGCGGATGACTATGTGACAAAGCCCTTCTCTCCTGCAGAACTGACTGCCCGTATTGATGCGTTGTATCGTCGTATGGGCGGAGATATGGGCGCAGATACAGAGCTGCTCAGTCAGGGGCCTTTTGTGATGAACACCCGTAACCACATTTTGGAAAAGTCCGGTAACCGTGTGCGTTTGACCCAGGTGGAATTTGCAATACTCAAGCTGTTTATGCAAAATCCCGGTCGCGCCCTTTCCAGAGAGGAAATCCTCAGTGCGGTTTGGGGCCGTGACTATGAGGGAGAACTGAAAATTGTGGATGTGAACATTCGCCGCCTGCGCATTAAGATTGAAGACGACACCGCAAACCCCACTTACATTACAACCGTTTGGGGCTTTGGTTATAAATGGGGCGTTTAAGAGGATGAAAAAACGGTATAGATTCCACATAAAGGGTCTGCGCCGCCGTTGGCTGATTAACACAGTGGGTGTTGTGACGGCTTTGGGACTTGTCTGTGTGCTGGCAGTCACCACACTGTTTGCCGCCTACTATCAAAGCACAATGGAGGCGGATTTGCGGTACCGCGCAAAAGAAACCACGGAATTTTTCGCAGACTATATAAACTTAAGCTATAACCAGTATTATCAGTCCTGTATCACCTATGCCCAGACCTTTGATGAGAAGAACAACTTAGAGCTGCAGTTTATTGATGCAGACGGAAAAATTGTTACCTCCTCCTATGGCAGCTGGTCGGGCGTTTCACCCACCACCACGGATATTGAAAAGGCAATTAACAACCGGAGCATTGAGCCGTTTTTTGGCATTAACCCTGCTACGGGCGAACGGATTATGGCAGTGTCCAGCCCGATGATTTACAGCAACGGAGAGGTAATCGGCGTTCTGCGCTATGTGACCTCCGCATCGGTGATGGAAGGTCGGGTTGTGCGTGTGGCGCTCTTTAGTTTCCTGGCATTGTTGGGCGTTGTTGCGGTGGTGCTCTTTAGCAGTAACTACTATATCCACACGATTTTGGTGCCCTTGGGCGAGATTATCGATAAAGCAAAGAAAATCACTGCCGGTAGTTACGGCATTCAAATTCAAGCCGATTACGATGACGAAATCGGTGAACTGGCAAACACTATCAATGAAATGTCCATTCAAATTAACCAAAATGAGAAAATGCAGACGGAATTTATTTCGTCTCTGTCTCACGAGCTGCGCACACCGCTGACCGCCATTACCGGCTGGAGCGAAACTCTGCTCAGCACAGAGCAGCTTACCGGTGATACCCGCCGGGGTATGAAAATCATTCACCGTGAGGCGGGCAGACTGACGGAAATGGTTCTGGATCTGCTGGATTTTACCCGCATTCAGGATGGGCGTATGACCCTGAATATGGAACTTGCGGATATCAGAGCCGAATTTGAGGACACCATCTATATGTACGGAAGCCGACTGGCACAAGACGGCATTAAACTGAAATATTTGGACAATGACGAAGATATACCGGAGATATCCTGCGACCCGAAGCGTTTGCGACAAGTGTTTTTGAATATTCTGGACAATGCTGCAAAGCACGGCTCTGAGGGAACAGAAATTGAGGCGGAGATCTTCGCTTCTGAGGATATGGTGGTTGTGAAAATTCGCGACCACGGTCCCGGAATTCCGGAAGATGAGTTGCCGCTGGTAAAAAAGAAGTTTTATAAGGGTAGCTCTAAAGTCAGAGGCTCCGGTATCGGCTTGGCGGTCTGTGATGAAATTGTTCTGCTCCACGGCGGCAACCTAACCCTGGAAAATGCCGAGGGTGGCGGAACTTTGGTGACCGTTGAAATTCCCATTCAGTAAGGATGTTATAGTATGCAAGCAAATTCCAAGCAAGAAAAATTCAAGACGATGATTGGCGGACAGGCACTCATTGAGGGTATTATGATGCGCGGACCCAAGTTAGATGCCATTGTAACCCGCAGTAAGGACGGACTGCACGTAGAAACAACATCGCGAAAAATCCGTCCTACCAAATCGGTGCTGAGTTGGCCTTTCATCCGAGGGGCAGTAAACTTTTTCGATGCGCAGGTCACAGGCGTGAAAGCATTGATGCGCTCTGCTGACCTTTCTCCCGAGGAGGCAGAACAGAAGCCCTCCAAGATAGACCAGTGGCTGGAAAAGAAATTGGGCGATAAGAAATTCCAAAGTTTTTTGGTAGGCTCTGCAGTTTTTATGGGCCTGGCAATGTCTGTGCTGATTTTCTTTTTCCTGCCCAATCTCATTAGCAGCCTGTTTGACCGGTTTGTGGAAAGTAACCTTTTGCGAAACCTGATTGAAGGTTTGGTGCGAATTGTGATTTTCCTGTGTTATATGCTGCTGGTCTCCCGAATGGGGGAGATGAAACGGGTGTTCGCATACCACGGCGCGGAGCACAAAACCATTCGCTGCTATGAAGCGGGCTTGCCACTGACGGTGGAGAATGTTCGCCTGCAGACACGGAAACACCCCCGCTGCGGAACAAGTTTTCTGTTTGTGGTGCTAATACTTTCCATTTTGGTGTTCTCGGTGGCATCTTCCTTGCTTCTGCAAATTGCACCGGCGCTTGAAGCAATGCGGGGAAGCATAGCCTATTCTGCCATTATGCTGGTATTTAAACTGTTGCTGCTGCCCATTGTGGTGGCAATCAGCTATGAGTGTAACCGCCTTGTAGGACGATACGATAATTTCCTTACAAGAATAATTACCGCACCGGGACAATGGTTTCAGAACTTTACCACCAATGAGCCGGATGACAGTATGTTAGAGGTGGGCATTGCTGCCCTGCAGGCTGTCCTTCCGGAGAAAGAGGGAGAAGACCGTTGGTAAAAAAGTTATCGGAATTATACTTAGAGGCACGGCGGGAATTATCCAAAATTGAGGATAAGCAGACTGCCAGCTTGCTTGCCAGAAACCTTCTGTGCCACGTCACCGGAAAGACACAGGAGCAGTTGCTTGCAGATTTGGAGCTTTACGGCTCCCAGGATGTTTGCGCAGCAATGGAGCAGGCAGTGCAAAGAGCGCTTTCCGGAGAGCCCCTTGCCTATATTTTGGGACAGTGGGACTTTTACGGTATGCACTTGATTGTGAACGAGAATGTGCTCATCCCCAGAGACGATACCTGCGCTGTAACGGATTTGGCAATTAAAAAGACCCTTTTTTTGGACACATCTCCCCGTATATTAGACTTGTGTACCGGTTCCGGATGCATCGGTCTGGCAATTGCCAACCGGGTAAAGGACGCGCGGGTAACCTTGGGCGATGTCTCCAAGGGCGCAATGGAGGTTGCCAAAAAGAATATTGGTCTTCAAAAGCTTTCCGGCAGAGTTGCCTGTATGCAGGTGGATGCGCTGGCAGAGCCCTCTGCCTTCTTGGGGCAATTTGATTTGATTGTATCCAATCCACCTTACATTACCACACAGGAAATGCAGGAGCTTCCGGAAAGTGTCCGCGGTTTTGAACCCCACCTGGCGCTGCACGGCGGTGATGACGGACTTGTGTTCTACCGCAGCATTGCCGAGAAATTCAAAAAAGCCCTCAAACCCGGCGGATACCTGTGCTTTGAGTTTGGTATGGGTCAAGGCGATGCGGTATGTGAAATTTTAGAAATGAACGGGTATACCATTCTGGAACGCACCAGAGATTATAACGGAGTCGAACGGGCTGTGATTGCTCAGTTCGGTAGGAAGGAAGTTTAATATGGCTACGAAAAAGACAATGTATGACACCCCCACCCCTGCAACAGATAAGAAAAAAGCATTGCAGACTGCACTTTCCCAAATTGAGAAAAGCTTCGGTAAGGGTACTGTGATGCGCTTGGGTGACCGTCCGGAAATGAATGTGGATGCAATTCCTACCGGCTCTTTGGCGCTGGATGCTGCGCTGGGTATTGGTGGCGTTCCCAAGGGACGTATTATTGAGATTTACGGACCGGAGTCCTCCGGTAAGACCACCCTGGCGCTGCACATTTTGGCAGAAGCACAGAAGATGGGCGGCGAGGTTGCATTCGTGGATGCAGAGCACGCGCTGGATCCTGTCTACGCTGCAGCTTTGGGTGTGGACACTGACAATATGCTGGTTTCCCAGCCGGACACCGGTGAGCAGGCCTTGGAGATTACGGATGCTTTGGTTCGTTCCGGCGCGGTGGATGCCGTGGTTGTGGACTCTGTTGCAGCCCTGGTGCCCCGTCAGGAAATCGAGGGTGAAATGGGTGATACCTTTGTTGGCCTGCAGGCAAGACTGATGTCTCAGGCGCTGCGTAAGCTGGCAGGCACCATCTCCAAGACCAACTGTGTGGTTATCTTCATTAACCAGCTGCGTATGAAAATCGGCGTGATGTACGGCAACCCCGAGACCACCACCGGTGGTAATGCGCTGAAGTTCTATTCTTCCGTCCGTATGGATGTTCGTCGCGTGGAGGCCATCAAAGAGGGCAGCAACGTGATTGGCAATAAAACCCGTGTTAAGGTGGTTAAGAACAAGGTTGCGCCTCCTTTCCGTGAGGCATACTTTGATATTATGTACGGTCAGGGCATCAGCAAGTGGAGCGAACTGATTGATTTGGCGGTGCAAATGGATATCGTGCAGAAGAGTGGCAGCTGGTTCTCTATGGGCGATGAGCGAATCGGTCAGGGTAAGGACAGTGTGAAAACCTTCCTGATGGCAAACCCCGACATTGCCGAGAAGGTAGAGGCAGAGGTGCGTGCAAACCTGCTGCAGGTATCTGCCCGTGAGCCTGCAAGACCTGCAGTATCTCCTGTTGCTGTGTTGGCAGATGACTTTGATGATGAGGATTGATTCTGTTGCCGCCCAGCCCGATAGGGCAGGGCGGCACGCAGTGCGTTTTGCTGACGGCACAGTAATGCGCTTATACCGGCAGACAGTGGAGGATTTCGGACTGTATTCCGGCAAGGAACTGGATGAAGCGGAAATGCGCAAGCTGAAAACCGAGGCGGGGAAGATGTCTGCGAAAATGCGCGCGGTGCGCATCGTTACATCCTCCAGTGTGTCCAAGCAGGAGTTGGAGCGCCGTCTTGTGCAAAAAGGTGAAAATCCGGAGCAGGCAAAGCAGGCGGTGGACTGGATGGCAGAAATGCGTTTGGTGGATGACCTGCAAACCGCCCGGCAAATTGTGTCCGGTTGTATCCGCAAGGGCTACGGCCTGTCCCGTGCAAAGCAGGCGCTGTATGAAAAGAGAATTCCCAAGGAATATTGGCAGGAGGCCCTGGAAGACTATCCGGACCAGTTAGATGCCATTATTCGCTTTTTGCAAACCCGCCTGACGGACGGGGATGACCCCAAACAATTACGCAAGGCGGTGGACGCTTTGCTGCGGAAAGGTCACAGCTACAGTCAAATCCGAAAGGGTTTGGACAGTCTTTGCGTGACAAACGATGATTTCCCGGAGGATAACTAATGGCAAATATTGGATTTATCTCTCTTGGCTGCGCTAAAAACCAGGTAGACTGCGAACGAATGATGTATCGCGTGCAGGAAGCGGGTTTTAACGTGCTGGCAGAGGTTGTGGGCAGTGATGTGGTGGTTATCAACACCTGCGGATTTATCGACAGTGCAAAATCCGAGGCAATTGACCATATCCTGCAAATGGGCCAACTGAAGCAAGAGGGCTTGATTGGAAAAATACTGGTCACCGGATGTTTGTCCCAGCGGTATCAAGCTGAAATCTTAGAGCAGATGCCGGAAGTGGACGGCGTTTTGGGCACCGGAAGCTATACGGAAATTGTGCCTGCAATCGAAAAACTGTTAAACGGTGAGCAGGTTTTTGAATTTGGCAGCATTGATGCGCCGGAACAGGAAACCGGACGGATTTTGACCACACCCGAGCATTATGCCTACATCAAAATCGCAGAAGGCTGCGATAACCGCTGCGCCTATTGTATCATTCCTTACTTGCGGGGCAAATTCCGCAGCCGCAGTATGGATGATGTTCTGTATGAGGCAAGGTTGTTGGCAGCCAGCGGTGTGAAAGAGCTGATTGTGGTTGCTCAGGATACCAGCCGGTACGGAACGGATTTTCCGGAGCATAAACGGCTTCTGCCGGAGCTGTTGCGGGAAATTTGCAAAATTGACGGCTTTGAATGGGTGAGAATTCATTATGTTTATCCCGATGAAATCGATGACGAGCTGATTGATGTGATTGCCACAGAGTCGAAAATCGTCAAGTATCTGGATATTCCCATTCAGCACTGCAACAGCAAGATTTTGAAGCTGATGAACCGCCGGGGTGACGGCGCGTTCTTAAGAGAATTGTTTGCAAAGCTACGAAGCCGCATACCCGGGCTTGTGCTTCGCACCAGCGTGATTACGGGCCTTCCCGGAGAGGGTGAGGAGGAATTTGCAGAGCTGTGTGAATTCTTAAAGGAAATGCGCTTGGAGCGCGTGGGCGCATTTCCATTCTCACCGGAGGAGGGGACGCCGGCTGCCGAAATGGACTTCCCTGATAGCGAAACGGCACAGGCAAGAGCACAGATGGTGGAAACCATCCAGTCCCGGATTATGGACGATTACAACGCGTCTATGATTGGAAAAACCTTGTCTGTTTTGGTAGACGGCTTTGATGAGGAATATGAGCAATTTTACGGACGGACCTTTGCCGATTCTCCGGACATTGACGGCAGAGTTTGGATTGCCTCGGAGGAGGCGTTGGTGGAAGGCGAATTTGTGGATATTTGCATTGACGGACTAATTGATGGCGATTTGTCCGGCTATATTGTTCAGGCTATGGAGGAATGAAAAAATGACAACTGCAAGTAAAATTACATTGGTACGCGTGGCATTTATCCCGCTTTTTATGCTTTTTATGTACTTAAGCGGCGGTGAACCGGGACTGTGGATGTGGCTGTCCCTTGGCGTGTTTATTCTGGCAAGCATCACCGACTATATTGACGGTGAGGTTGCCCGTAAGTTTAATCAGGTCAGCGACTTCGGTAAGTTCTTAGACCCTCTTGCGGACAAGCTTCTGACCATTGCCGCAATGGTGATGTTCTGCCAGTGGGGCAAGTTTGAAGCCTGGGCGCTGATGATTGTGCTAACCCGTGAATTTGCCGTCACCGGACTGCGTATGGTGGCGGTTGGCAACGGCACTGTCATTGCTGCCGGCAAGAGCGGCAAGTTTAAGACTGCCAGCACTATGATTGGTCTGTGTGTAATGATGGCGTTCCCCTCCATTGTCGTGTTGCAGTGGATTGTGGTCAGCGTCATTGTTGTGACCACCGTGTACTCCGGCGTGGAGTACTTTATCCAAAACTGGAATTGTCTTTGGGAGAAGAAGTAATTGAACATTAAGGAAATTGGTGAAATCCGCCGCAGAGTGCGCCGTGACAGAAGTAATATGACCGCCATTTACGGCTGCTATGTCAATGGAAATAAGGAAATTATTTCTGTCTTTCGTCAAAGCACCGGTATGATGCCGGAAAATGAGGCGGAGAAGTATTTTGGCGTGTTAAAACGCACCTTGTCCGGCGGAATCGGAAAGAATTTGATTGATATCGGATTTGCTACCGCGCAGGTGGCAAACAGTCCGGAGCATAAGTTTTTGATGGACCTGCGCAACAGTCGTTTAGAGGACGAGAGCTTGCGTATGACCCTGTTTCAGAAAATTATCGACACAGTGTCCTTTGAGGAAAGCTATGTGATTTTAGTCGGCTGCGATAGCTATGATGTGCCCTTTAAGAGTAAGGATGACGAAACTCAGGCAGATGCATCTTCTGATGTCTATACCTATGTTTTGTGTGCCGTTTGCCCTGTGAAGCAAACAAAGCCCACGTTGCGGTATAGCTCCGAGGAAAAGAAATTCCACGATGGCGGTATTGCACAAGTGGTCAGCGCGCCGGAATTGGGCTTTTTGTTCCCCGCCTTTGACGGAAGAACGTCCAATATCTACAATGCCCTGTACTACACCCGTAACACCAAGGTTGCCAACGATGCCTTTGTGGAGGCACTTTTCAACACTCAGCCGCCCAAGCCTGCTGCGGAGCAGAAAAAGAGTTTTGAGGCACTGCTGACAAGAACACTGGACCAGGAATGCAATATGGAGGTTGTTCAAAGCGTTCATGAGCAGATTTCCCAAAGCATTGCAATCCATAAGGAAAGCAAATTGCCGGACACACTGCTGATTTCCAAAGAGGACGTGAAAGCGGTGCTGAAAGACTGCGGTGTCTCGGAAGCACATCAGGCAAAATTCAGCATTGATTACGATGAAACCTTTGGCTTTGAGGCGCTGCTGCACCCCAAGAATATTATCGACAATCGGCATTTTGAAATTAAAACACCGGATGTGTCCATCAAGGTCAATCCGGAACGATTGGACCTGATTGAAACCCGGGTCATCGGCGGTGTCAAATATATTCTGATTTGCGCCGACGAAAATGTGGAAGTCAACGGCGTAAACATCCACATCGACGACAAAGAACCCGCAACCGTATAAAATTAATCGCTGTGGAAATTTTCCACAGCGATTAATTTTATAGAATGAGACAAATCAGGCCGGTGGCGCCTTCGTTGACGATTTTGGTTAGCGACCCGCGGAATTTTTCCCGCACATCCTCCGGTGTGCGCACCAATTTGGAAGTGAGCCCTTCTTGTATCAAATCGTACACTGATTTTCCGAAAATATTGCTCTGCCACAATTTTTCCGGCTCTTCTCCGGACAGGTAGCTGATTAAATCCTGCGACTGCTTTTCGTCACCCACCATAGGGCTGATTTCTGTGTCAATGTCCACCCGCATCATATGGATAGATGGCGCGCCGGCTTTCAGCTTTACGCCGAACGTGCCGTTCTTTCGCAGCAGTTCCGGTGTCTCCAAGGTCATCTCCCCGGCAGTGGGCATCACAATGCCATAGCCTGTGGCTTTTACGGCTGACAGTGCATCGGAAATCTTATCATATTCCTGCTTCACTGCCGAAAGCTCTGTCAGGAGCGCCAAAAGCTGGGCATCGTTTTGGATTTGCATACCCGCCCGATTGCTTAAAATTTCGTAGAACAGTTTTTCCGGGAAATTCAGGGAGCAAACCACTGTGCCGCTGCCAAGGTCAATTTTCCGTACAGAAAAGTCCAGCACCTGCTCTAACTGCATCAGCTGTGCCAAGGTGTTTTGCGCTTGCGCTAATGAGGAGATTTCCTCTGCCCGTTGCAAAAGCGCCTCATAGAGGGAGGCTTTCACCGGATGGTCTGCCTCCAATGCATCCATCCACCTTGGCATATGCACCCAAAGCTGCCGCATTGGGAATGCGAACAAAAGCTGCCGCAGCAGGTCACAGATATCTTCACTTGTCAGCGCCTGACAGTCGGCAATGGCAACCTGCACCCCATAGTCCCTGCTAAGCTGCTCTTTCAATGCCTGCACTGCTTCCGAGCCGGGGCGCTGCGAATTGATCACCACCAAAAACGGCTTGCCGGTGGCTTTCATATCCAAAATGGCTTGCTTTTCCGCGCGGGTATAATCCGATCTTGGAATGTCCGTGATTGTGCCGTCGGTGGTGACCACGAGACCAATGGAGCAATGCTCCTCCATTACTTTCTTTGTGCCCATTTCCGCAGCCTTCGTCATTGGAATTTCGTAATCATACCAAGGGGTTGTGACCATTCTGGGTGCGCCGTCTTCGTCCGCGCCCACAGCACCGTCTACCATATAACCCACCGTATCAATCATCCTCACACGCAGACGGGCAGTGCCATCGGGGGAGATTTCCACAGCTTCCTCCGGTACAAATTTCGGCTCACTGGTCATAATGGTTTTTCCGGAACCGCTTTGGGGCAGTTCATCTCTTGCCCGTTCTTTGCGGTATGGCTCGTCGATAGAGGGGATGACCATTTCCTCCATAATGCGTTTGATTAAGGTGGATTTGCCGGTGCGCACCGGGCCTACCACGCCAATATAAATATTGCCCCCTGTGCGGGCGGCAATGTCAGCGTAAATGTTTTCCATAGCCTGCCTCCTTTAGCGGTTTGGTTTAATGTATGTCCACGGGATGTCTGTTAGAACATTTCCCGAAAAAAGCTGTGATTTTTGCAAAATAACATTTGACAAATCCTGCAAAAGCCTATATAATATGTAGGCACGACTATGAAAAGGGGGATACTATGCGACTGGAGCTGAAAGAA
This sequence comes from Faecousia sp., assembly GCA_045644625.1. GTDB lineage: Bacteria > Bacillota > Clostridia > Oscillospirales > Oscillospiraceae > Faecousia. The sequence continues at coordinate 696 of JAZRHG010000011.1, read as the reverse complement.
ATCATTCACGTTCCCGGTGCATCGGTTGCCTTTTCTGACAGTGTAGATCTGAGCGATCTTCAATATGGAACGTGTTTCCCGGTAAGTGAGCCGGTTCAAATTCAAGGCACAGTGCGCAACACCGCAGATGTCTTGGTTATGAAGGGCTCTATCACCACTTGTTTGCACGGCGTCTGTGACCGATGTGCGGCAGAATTCACGGAAGATGTGGAAATTCCGGTGGATGTGGTGCTGGTGGAAGAGCTGTCCAATGAAGACAGTGAGGATGAATGGGTGTTTCCCTTGGAGGCAGGCACTGCGGATTTAGAGGAGATTGTACGAACGGTGTTCGTGCTGAACTTAAGTCCGAAGATGCTGTGTAAGCCTGATTGTAAAGGACTTTGCTGCAGATGCGGCAAAAACCTGAACGAAGGTCCTTGCACTTGCCAAAAAGAATTAGACCCCCGTTTTGCTGCTTTACGGCAGCTTTTAGATAAGTAAGTAAACAAATGCTGTTAAAGCAGTTTGACCAAGGAGGTGTCATCCATGGCTGTCCCTAAGTGTAAAGTGTCCAGCGCCCGTCGCGATAAGCGCCGTGGTTCCAACTGGAAGCTGTCTGCGCCCAGCGTAGCAGTTTGCTCCAAGTGCGGTGAGCCCGTGCAGCCCCACAGAGCTTGCAAGGCTTGCGGTAATTACAATGGTCGTCAGGTTCTGGCT
>JAZRHG010000010.1:0-14771 GCA_045644625.1 Faecousia sp. | reverse complement strand
GCGAAAGCTTTGCCGATTGCCTGACCAGAAATGTCACCTTGACTGATGCCAAGATTGGCAAGCTGGTATCTCAGAGTAATGCGACCAACATCACCCTGAAGGGCTCTACCGAAACCGGTACCATTGATTTCACTTATGGCGAAAACGGCTACAACAGCACGCTGAATGTGGACGGCACCTGGACCGGCAAAGCTACCCTGACTCCTTATGCTGGCGCCCTGGTAGACGGCGTACTGAATACTGCAAAGTATAAGTACACCGGCACTCCCACCGGCACCTTGAAGCTCTCCACCGGTGAGACAATGGAGTTCAAGGATAACAAGATTTGTGTTGCAGAGGTTGTAGAGGAAGAACAGGACGTATTGATCCTGGATGCCAACAACAACGGCATCTGTCCTGCCTGCGGCGGTTATGTGCAGTGGACTGCCTATGACGGCACAGTGCAGTACGCTGACTTTACGGATCATAAACACTTATACCTGGCTGCAGACACCAGTTACACCTTCAATAGTGTCAATATGATTAAGCTTGGTTCAGGCGCCAGCTTGTGCTTCCACCTGAACGGCAAGACCCTGACAGTTGCAAGAGCGGATGGCGCCCGTATCTGGTTGCCTGCAGGTGTTGGCGATGCTGCAGTGCTGAATATCTTTGGCGCTGGCGGCGGCAAGGTAAACTATCAGAATTATCCCTTGATTCAGCAAAACAATGGTACAGTCAATATCTTTGAAGGTACCTACACCGGCACAAACGAAGAGTACTTTGTTGAGACTGCAACAAGAGCCTTCAACATTAAGGACGCAACCATCAACGGCAACCTCTATGCACAGAGTACTTTGGCTACCTTTAAGCTGGAAGGCTCCACCACCGTGGGTAAGGTTATTCTGGATTACGTGGAAGGTGGCACAGCGAAGAACGGCAAGTTGGAGCTTGCTTCTGACTGGACCGGTTCTGCAACGCTGGATATGCAGGCAGCAGACCTGACTGACGGCAAGGTACCCACCACAAAGGTGTTCTACAGCGGCTTAGTAGCACCTACCGGTACTGTAAAGCTGGCATCCGGTGAAACCCTGGCATATGTGAACAACGGTTTGGAAATTTCCAACGATGCAGTTCCTGCAGAGGCTCAGGAAAAGATTAACGCAGCTGCAGTGATTAGCGCTATGGATCCTGCAACAGTTATTCAGGGCACAACCTGTCCTATGTGTAACGAGACTGTTACCGAGTGGACTAAGGTGACCGGCAAAACAGATGTGGCTGCAAGCGCACATAAGCACTACTATTTGACCGGCACTGTGAATTCCACCGGCTACTGGACTATTCAACCTGGCGCAAATTCCCAGGTCTGCGTGGTTCTGGTTGACGCAGTGGTAACCTCCGGCGGTCCGTTTATCTTCGGTAGCAATGCAGGTGCAACTGTGAACATTATGGGCACCGGTACGGTGACCATGAACGGCACAAACACGGGTTACGGTGTAAATGCAGGCATCTACGCAGGCAGCAGTGTAACTGTCAATCTCTATGGTGGCAACTACATCCACACACCCACCGTGAATAACCGTGAAGTTGGTGTGGTTTCCTTGAACCATAAGGATGCTGTGCTGAATATGTATGCCGGTGTGACAATCGGTCGCGAAGAGCAGGATAAGACAGTGGTCTCCCGCAATGTGTACGTAGCAAAATCTGCTGTGTTCAATATGTACGGCGGCACCATCCGTAACGGCAATAGCTCTTATGGTGGTAACGTCGACCTGCGTGATGGCGGCAACCTGAATATGTATGGTGGTGCTATCGAGAACGGCTACTCCCAGGATAGAGGCGGCAATGTTTATGTCAGCTTCTACAATGGCGGTTCTCTCAGTGTCATAAATATGTACGGCGGTAGAATTACCGGTGGTGAGGCAGCGTCCTTTGGCGGCAACATTGATTTGGAAACCGGTTCTATCAATGTTTACGGTGGTACAATCTCCGGTGGTGTATCTCCCAGTTCCGGCGGTAATATCTATTGCGGAACATCCGGCGTAACCAATACGATTTCCGGCGGTAAGATCTCCGGCGGTACAGCTGCCAACGGCGGTAACCTGTATCTCTACAAGGGTGATCTCCAAATTACTGGCGGCACCATTGAAAACGGCTCCATGGATCTCTGCGTTGCGGCAACCATCCAGGATGCTAAGATTACCGGCGATATCAATTTGACCACCGGTAACTCTGTCCTCACCCTGAAGGGTGCAACCAACATTACCGGCAATATCAACTTCAAGGATACCTACAACGCAAGTAAGGTGGTTGTAGATGCAACCTTCTCCGGCACTGCAACGTTAAATCCCAACGAAGGTATGTACATCGAAGGTGTGTTTGAGGAAACCCGTGGCGAAGCGAACGGTGACTTTGACGGTACACTGAAAGTGATTGCCGATGCTGAGACTCAGACACTGGATACACTGGTGAATGTCGAAGGCAAGCTGGTTAAAGCAGACGAAGCTGCTGCATAACCACTTGCCACGAGTAAAACTAAACAAACCCCTCTCAGTCCTCGGACTGAGAGGGTTTTTGCTGATAAAAATCACCGCTCGAATGAGCGGTGATTTTTTGTTACAACACAAGTCTGTAAGCCGGGTTCTGTTAAAAACAGTCATCTATCTACTTTGGCAATTGCTCACCAAATCAAGCCACCTCCTGAGAACGGCCGGGTTCGCCATATGTTCTCCCACGGTGTTGCTCCGGATAGAGTTTACATCGTAAAACCTATGTCTCCATAGGCCGGGTGGGCTCTTACCCCACCTTTTCACCCTTACCTTTCGGCGGTATATCTCTGTTGCACTTGTCCTGGGGTCACCCCCGGCGGGCGTTACCCGTTATCCTTACCCTGTGGAGCCCGGACTTTCCTCACCTGAATCCTTTCGAATGTCAGCCGCGACTGTTCAACCTGGTTGCAAATTTATTGTACAGCACAGTGGAAGAAATGTCAAATGTCTTGCAAAATACTTCCAAACGGGATATACTATAAAAAACACTTTGTCTATGAGGTGCAATTATGAAAACTGGATTTGCTGAATATTTTCAGTCTCTGCGGGGAATGAAAATTGCCGTTTTGGGTTTAGGTGTGAGCAACCAGCCCCTTGTCAGGCTGTTGCTGCAATACGGTTGCACAGTTATTGGCTGTGATAAAACACCCCGGGAAAAGTTGGATGCGCAGGTGCTGGAATTAGAGCAATTGGGTTGCCAGCTGCATCTTGGCGAGCATTACTTAGATAATATTTCTGCAGATTTGGTGTTTCGTACGCCGGGTATGCACCCTGAAAACCCGGCTATCGTTGCGTTGAAAGCAAGAGGCGCAAAAATCACCAGTGAGATGGATGTGTTTTTCAAGCTTTGCCCCTGCAAAATTATTGCGGTAACCGGCTCAGACGGGAAAACCACGACAACCTCCGTTATTGCGCAGCTGCTTCGTGCAGCCGGCAAGACAGTGTGGCTGGGTGGCAATATCGGCACACCGCTGCTGCCCCTGTGCGACCGAATGGGGGAGGACGATTTTGCGGTTGTGGAACTAAGCTCCTTCCAGCTCATAGATATGACACACTCTCCGCAAATTGCGGTGGTGACCAATCTGGCACCCAACCACCTGGATGTGCATAAGGATATGCAGGAATATGTGGACGCCAAGAAAAACATATTTAAATTCCAGGGAGCAGAAGATACCCTGATAGTCAATGCGGATAACGCAATCACCAAAGAATTTGTTGGCAAGGGGAAAACCAAGGCTTTTGCCCGGACAGGTCACTTAGACAGAGGTGTATGTCTTCAGGGAGATGTCATTTGCCGTGACGGCGTAAGCGTGTTGGATAAAAAGGATATTTTGCTGCCGGGCGAGCATAATGTGGAAAATTATATGGCGGCCATATTGGCAGTGGAGGGTCTTGTGGAGGATGAAACCATCCGAAATGTAGCCAAAACCTTCGGCGGTGTGGAACACCGGATTGAGCTTGTCCGCATCAAAGACGGAGTTCGCTATTATAACGATTCTATCGCTTCTTCTCCCACGCGCACCATTGCAGGTCTTAATAGCTTTTCTGAAAAAGTGTTGCTCATTGCCGGCGGTTATGATAAGCATATTCCTTATGATGTGCTTGGACCGGAAATTTGTAAGCACGTAAAGCGCCTGTACCTAAACGGCGCAACGGCTGCCCAAATCCGTCAGGCGGTGGTCGAGGCGCCGGAGTACAAAAGCGGCTCGCCGGAAATTGTGGACTGTAAGGATTTTACCGATGCAGTCATGCGGGCAAGTCAGGACGCAGAGAACGCAGATGTGGTACTGATGAGTCCTGCTTCTGCGGCGTTTGATCAGTTTAAGAATTTTGCCGAACGCGGTGATTATTTCAAAAAACTCGTTATGGAGTTGTAAGATGAAAATAGAAGTTTTTACAAAGCAGGCAAGAAAACTCTTGCCTCTGAAGCGCTGCGGCGCTGTGATTGTAGCGGCGGGAAATGCCTCCCGTATGGGCGGTATCGATAAGGTGATGGCACCCCTTGGCGGTGAGCCGATGCTCCTGCGCACTGTGCGGACATTTCAGCAATGCGATGCAATTTCCGAAATTGTGATTGTTACCCGTGAGGATTTGCTGGTGACGGTTATGGATATGTGTGCAGGCTTTTCAAAAGTGCGTGGCGTGGTGGTAGGCGGCGCAGACCGCCCTGCATCGGTGCGGGCAGGGCTGCGTGTGCTATCCAAAAAAATTCGCCTGGTGGCGGTGCAGGACGGCGCCAGACCCTTGGTTACCTGGCAGGTGATTGACCGTACAGTCCGCGCTGCCAATACCTATGGTGCGGCTGCGCCCGGCGTACCGGTAAAAGATACAATCAAGCAGGTAACAAATGGCGTGGTAGCATCAACCCCGGACAGAAGCTGCTTACGGGCGATACAAACGCCCCAGGTGTTTGACCTGGACCTGCTAAAGGTTGCTTTGCAGGAAGCTGCGCGGGCAGGCACGCCTATAACCGATGACTGTTCGGCGGTGGAAAATCTTGGAATGGCGGTAAAGATTGTGGAGGGTGATGAGAATAACATCAAAATCACCACGCCGATGGATCTAAAAATCGCGCAGATGCTGCTGGAGGATATGCAATGAGAATTGGACACGGCTATGATGTGCACAGATTGGTACCCGACAGAGCTTTGATTTTAGGCGGCGTTGAAATACCCTATGAATTGGGCCTTTTGGGTCACTCTGATGCAGATGTACTGCTTCACGCGGTTTCCGATGCGTTGCTTGGCGCAGCGGGATTAGGAGATATCGGCAAGCATTTTCCGGACACGGACCCTGCCTACAAGGGTGCAAATTCCGGCGAGTTGTTGGCAATTGTTGGACAAAAAATTGCATCTGCCGGCTACCGCGTGAGCAATATCGATGTGACAATGATTGCGCAGAAGCCCAAGTTGATGCAATTCATTCCCCAAATGCAGGAGAACATAGCTTCCCGACTGGGTATATCCCCAAGCCGCGTCAACGTAAAGGCAACCACGGAAGAGCATTTGGGTTTCACAGGAACTGGCGAAGGTATGGCGTGCCACGCTGTTTGCCTTCTGGAAGAATAAACGACACCTTCCATCCCTCCCGGGCATAAGTTAGCCCGGGAGGTTTTTTTATGGATTTTTGTATGATTACCTTTCGCTCTGTAACACCTGCCCAACGGGCGGAGCGACTGCTGAAACAATCAGGAATTTCCTGCAATATTCGGCGTACACCACGGTGGATGGAGACGCAAGGTTGCGGATATGGTTTACAAGTACGGTTTGCAGATATCCGGTTGTGTATCCAAGCGCTCAAACAGGCAGAGATACCCTATCGTAAAGTGTATTTGTCAGATAAAACCGGCGGGGTAGAGGAGTTGAATGATGATATACTTGGATAATGGCGCCACCTCTTTTCGCAAACCGCGGGAAGTGACGGATGCTGTCCACAAGGCAATGCTTACCTGTGCAAACCCAGGCAGAGGCGGCTACCCTCAGGCGATGTATGCCACAGAGGTAGTTTATCGATGTCGTGAAAGGGCAGGCACGTTTTTTGACTGCGCGCCGGAGCAGGTGGTCTTTACCGGAAATTGCACCCACGGTCTAAATATAGCCATTCGTTCTGTGATAAAATCCGGTGATCGCGTGCTGATTACCGGATTTGAGCATAATGCTGTGACGCGCCCGTTATATGCCTTGGGTGCAAAGCTTGTAATTGCGGGTAGAAAACTGTTTGACTGGGACGATACACTGCAGCAATGGGAAGATGCGCTGAAAAAGGGGGTGGATGCTGCGGTTTTTACCCAGTGTTCCAATGTATTTGGTTATATTCTGCCCGTGGAGGAAATGGCATACCTGTGCAGAAAGTATCGTGTGCCGTTTGTGATTGATGCAGCGCAGGGGGCGGGGGTTTTGCCAATATCCCTAAAAAAGCTCGGCGCAAGCTTTATTGCCATGCCCGGCCACAAGGGGCTGCTTGGTCCTCAGGGAACCGGCATTTTGCTTTGTGGAAACGACCCGAAACCGCTGTGCTTTGGTGGCACCGGCAGCAATTCAGCATCCTACGATATGCCGGATTTTCTTCCGGATAAACTGGAAGCCGGCACCTTGAATGTTCCGGGGATAGCCGGGCTGGAGGCGGGAATTGCCTATATCAGCAAAACCGGAATTGGGCGGATATTGCAAAAGCAGCAGCGCCAGGCGGAAACTTGCGCAAAACGCCTGGAGGCGATGGGCTTTCGCGTTTTTTGTGGAGACCACCAATCCGGCACAGTCAGCTTTGTGCCGGAAGTAGATTGCGAGGATTTTGCTGAACTGCTTGCAAAAAAGGGGATATGCGTTCGCGCAGGGTTGCATTGCGCGCCATTATCCCACGAAAGCGCAGGCACATTATCCACGGGAACAGTTCGCATTAGCTTCGGACACGATGCCTCGCCTGTTCAAACCAAAATGCTCTGCAATGCGTCAGAAGAAATCAAAAAATTTTTACAATAACTATTGCTATACAGGCGCAAATCCGCTATAATAGGATAGATAATAGGCTTGTTATGCCCAGTGGCACAAAAACGCTGGAGAAATGGAGGTTTACGCTGTTATGAGTCATCTGCAATCTTTGCTGGAACAGTTGCCCGGTGTGCACATCACGGATGTGATAGATGTATTGATTGTGGCGTTTTTAATTTATAAATTGCTGCCTATATTCCGGTCTACGGGAACGAGTCGGGTTGCGTTGATCGTTCTGGCAGTCATTGTGATTTCCTGGATTGCGGAGGCTGCGCAGCTGCACACGCTGAATTTCATCCTCAGTCAGTTGCTGGCAGTCGGTTTAATTGCCATTGTTGTGTTATTCCAGCCGGAATTGCGCCGTATGATTGACCACGTCAGCCATATCAAACTGAAATCCTTCCTCGGGGTGGAGCGTCCCGAACAGGAAATGGTCCCCATGATTCAACAGACGGTGAAAGCCTGTGAAGTTATGGGGAAAGAAAAAATCGGCGCGCTGATTGTGTTTGCCCGGCGCAGCCATTTGGAGGAGTATTATAAAACCGGCACCATCATTGATGGCAATGTATCTGAACAGCTGATTCGTAATGTGTTCTTTCCCCGGGCATCTCTTCACGATGGCGCTATGATTATTCGTGACGGTCGTGTTGCGGCTGCCGGTTGCGTGCTTCCGCTTTCCGAATCAAGCCATCTGAGCGCCGATTTGGGCACACGTCACCGGGCGGCTGTGGGTATGAGTGAAGTTTCCGATGCTGTGATCGTGGTGGTTTCCGAGGAAACCGGTGCCATTTCTGTGGCAGTTGGCGGCGTGCTGAAGCGTCATTTGGCACCCCAAACCCTGGAAAAGCTTTTGCGAAACGAGCTGTGTTCTGAGGAAGTCCAGCAAGAGGAAAACATAGTGGTGAAGTTACGCCAAAAGCTGCACATCAAGGAAAAAGGGGGTAAGAGCAATGAAAAATAAGCTGCTAACCGGTTTGCTTTCCATTGTCATTGCTTTGGCGCTTTGGTTGTATGTTGTCACTGTGGTCAGTCCCAATTCCGATGAGAAGTTTTCTAATATTCCCATAACCATTCAAAGTGAAATCATTTTGCAGGAACGGGATTTGATGATTACAACTACGGAACTGCCGAAAGTAACCTTGCATTTGGAGGGCAACCGTTCTGATTTGAACAAGCTCAACAGCTCCAACATCACGGTCTCTGCGGACGTGTCCCGAATTGGTGAGGCAGGCACCCATAGTCTGACCTTAACGCCGATTTTTCCCAGCGATGTGCCCAATAATGCAATCAATGTCCTTAGCAGAGAACCGGTGGTGGTGACCATCGAGGTGGAAAAACGCATCACCAAGGACGTTCCTGTGGAAATCAGCTACCTTGGTCAGCTTTCTTCGGATTATATGGCAGACAAGGATAACAAGGAATTGGATTATGAAAATATTTCCATTTCCGGACCGCAATCTGTCGTTGACCAAATCGCAATGGCGCGGATTGATGTGAATTTGGATGGGCGTATTGAGAGCATCAGTGAGCAGTTCCAATACAGCCTGTGTGATGCCAAGGGTGAGCCTGTGGATGCAGCGATGGTTACAACCAATGCCGAGGCGGTCAACCTGACCCTGAAGATTTTACGGGTAAAGGAGCTGGCACTTAAGGTGAATGTCATCAACGGAGACAGCACCACCGATGTGGCAAGCAAGATTACTATTAATCCCGAAAACATCCGGGTATCCGGCAGCAATTCCGCACTGGAGAATTTGACATTGCTGGAGCTGGGAACAATCAATCTGGAAGAAATTACCGGTGATACGGTGCTCACGTTCCCCATTAAGCTTCCGGAGGGTGTGACCAACGAAACCGGCGTTCAGGAGGCAACGGTGGATATCACCTTCCCCGATGCAGAAACGAAGACCCTCACAGTAACAGAGTTCAATGCAATCAATGTTCCTGCCGGGCTGAATGTTTCCTTTATCACGGAGCGTTTGGAAATCCAAATCCGCGGACCGAAGGATAAGATTGAAAATATCGAGCAAAAAGATGTTCAAGTTACCGTGGACTTTGCTGAAGAACAAATCGGCACAGTGACCGTCAAAGCAAAAGTCACCGTTACCGCCGATGGCTTTGGCGTTGTGGGCACCTACAATGTAACAGCAACGCTTCAGGAGGGCTAAGACCTGATGCAACAGCTTGTCAGAGTACAAAAGTGCAATGACGACCATACGGTGCTGGTAATTCCCGTGGGTGATGAAAGCTGCCTTGGGGATTGCCCAAGCTGCGCCGGTTGCAATCAATCCAAAATACAGTTACAAAAAGTTGAAAATTCCATAAATGCTGCCTGTGGGCAGGTGGTGCTGCTGACAACCAACAGGGTTCTTAAAATGCTCATCAGAGCCAGCTACTTGCTGCCGCTTATGTTGCTTTTTCTTGGACTTGCGGTTTTACAATACCCGGGTGGAATTTTCGGCTTCTGCTTAGGCCTGATTTTTTGCCTGTGGACAACAACCAAAGAAATGAAAGCCTATACAATCACCGGTCTTTCCAAAAGACCGACAGAAAAAGGGGATAATGACCTTGATTAAAAGTATGACCGGCTATGGACGTGCCGTGGAAACCGTAAATGGCAGAGAGTTCACTGTGGAAGTGCGTTCTGTCAACAACCGCTATTTAGACTGTTCTGTCCGCTTGCCCAGAATGGTATCCTTTGGCGAGGATGCCGTGAAGCAGGCGGTGAAGCAGTCTGTGTCCCGCGGTAAAGTGGATGTGTATATCTCCATGCGCAGCGAAGGTGGCGAGGAGACAAAAGTCAGCCTGAATGCCGGCGTGTTGGAGGGGTATCTGACCGCTATGCACCAGATGGTGGCGGATTTTGGTGTCAAGGATGACATCAGTGTTTCCACGGTTTCCCGCTTACCGGAGGTGTTCACGATGGAGCGTCCGGAGGTGGATGAAGACCAGCTGCTGGCAGATTTGCTGGGTGTGGTGGACAAAGCCCTGACAGCTTATGATGCTATGCGCACCACAGAAGGACAGGCTTTGGATAATGACCTGCGCAGCCGCGGTAATACAATTTTGGAGTATGTTTCTCAGGTGGAGCAGGGGAATGCCCAAACCGTTGTGGACTACCGCGTGCGTCTTGAAAATAAGCTGAAGGAAGTCCTTGCCAACACGGCAATCGATGAAAGCCGTATTTTGACAGAAGCCGCCATTTTTGCGGATAAGGTAGCCGTTGACGAAGAGACTGTGCGTTTGCGGAGCCACTTGGAGCAAATGAACGCAATGCTGACCGCCGGCGGAGCGGTTGGCCGTAAGTTGGATTTCCTGCTTCAGGAAATGAACCGGGAGGCCAACACAATCGGCTCAAAATGCACCGATGTCAAGCTTGCCCGCATCGTGGTGGATATTAAGGCTGAGCTGGAAAAAATCCGGGAACAGACACAGAACATTGAGTGAGGCGTTTATGAAGCTGATTAACATAGGTTTTGGGAGTCTTGTTTCTGCCAAACGCATCCTTGCGGTGGTAGATCCGGACTCGGCGCCCATCAAGCGCGTTGTGCAGGAGGCCCGTGACCGAGGAATGCTTGTGGATGCCTCCTATGGCAGAAAGACAAAGTCTGTGATTTTAATGGACACAGACCACGTGATACTCTCTGCCCTGACACCGCAAATGCTCAATGCGCGGTTAGTAAACAACGACAATCCGGAGCAGGAGGCAGATTGTGAGTAAAGGAAGATTATTTGTCATATCCGGCGCATCCGGTGTGGGAAAAAGCACAGTGTTGTCCCGCGTGATGCAGTCCCACGGAAATCTTTGTTTTTCCGTGTCTGCCACAACCCGCCCCCCCCGTGCCGGGGAGCAGGAAGGCGTAAGCTATTATTTTGTCACTAAGGAACGTTTCGAAGAAATGATTGCCGGTGATGAATTTATAGAATATGATGCCCATATGGAAAACTACTACGGCACGCCCAAAGCCCAGCTGGAGGAAAAACTCTCCTGCGGCGATGTGCTTTTGGACATAGACCCCAACGGCGCATTTCAGGTGCGCAAGAAGCGTCCGGATGCGGTGCTGATTTTTATTGCTCCGCCGTCTTTGGAGGAGTTGGAACGGCGTCTGCGCAGCCGCGGTGACACCGACGAAGCCCAAATTCGTGTCCGTTTGGACCGGGTGAAATGGGAAGTGGAACAAAGTAAGCAATATGATTATGTTGTGATTAACGACCAGGTAGAAACCTGTGCCGATAAAATATTAGAAATCATCTTGAAATAAGTTTTGGAGGAAATCAATATGCTTTACCCCCCTATTGCAAAATTGTTAAAAAATGTACAGAGCCGTTACCTGCTGGTGAATGTGGTCGCCCATCGCGCGCGGGAGATTGCCGCAGAAGCTGAGCAGACTCAGGAGGAACTGACGGAAAAGCCTGTAACAATGGCAATCCACGAGGTTGCAGAGGGTAAGATCTCTGCCACATTGAAGGAAGAATATCAAAAATAAACGGACAAGGAGTGGGCTTTATGATTGCGAAAATTGCTGTTGCTGCGGCAAATTTCAGTATTGATAAGCCCTACTCTTATTTTGTGCCGGACCGGATGCAGCTGCAGCCGGGTATGCGCGTGCAGGTAGGTTTTGGCAGAAGCAATCGCGCCACACAGGGAATTGTGTTGTCTGTGGAGGAGGGGAGTGCCGAAGGGCTAAAGCCGGTGTGCGTGTGCCTGGATGAAACACCGATGTTGTCACCGTTTCAGCTGTCTATGGCGGCTTTCCTGCGTCAGCGGTATTTCTGTACCTTCTTTGATGCGGCCCGCACTATTCTTCCGGCAGGACTCTGGTTTCAAACCAAACAGACCTATACCTTGACTCAGGACCGGTCCTGGCAGGAAAAGAAGCTCCGCAATGCCCTTGCAGCGCAAATGCTGCAGACCATCTTCGATTGTGGCGGTGAGGCAGACGGGCAAACCTTAAAAAAATTAGCTCCCACAGAAGTGGAATTTGAAAAAAGTGTCCGGTATCTGATTTCCAAAAAATGGGTTGAGACCGACACGGAATTTCTTCGCCGCACCGGTGATAAAACAGAGAAAATCGTCACACTGGTATCCTCTCAGGAGGAGGCAATGGAATATGCTCATACCCGTCCTAAATCCGCAGCGATGCAGCGGGCAGTGCTGGAGCTGATGTGCGCAGTGGGAAGTGCAGCCGTTAAAGAGGTGTGTTACTACACCGGCGCAACGGCTGCAACGGTAAAACGGCTTGCCCAGCTCGGCTATTTAGAGCTGTCGCAAAAGCCTGTGCTGCGTTGCCGGGAGATTAAGCCTGCGAAAATCACAGAGCCGCTAATCTTGGCGCCGGAACAGGAAACGGCGTTTGCCGGTTTGCGGGAACAGTTTTTGACAGAAATACCCGGTTCGGCGCTTTTGTATGGCGTTACAGGCTCGGGTAAGACGGCAGTTTATATTCATATGATACGCACCTGCTTAGCGCAGAATAAACAGGCAATGCTCTTGGTGCCGGAAATCTCCCTGACCCCGCAGCTTTTAGGGCTGATGGCTGCCCACTTTGGAGAAAGCGTGGCAGTGCTACACAGTTCTTTGCCGGCGTCTGAGCGCTATGACCAGTGGAAAAGGGTGCGGGAGGGCAGTGCCACGGTTGTGGTTGGTACGCGTTCTGCAGTGTTCGCGCCTTGTCCCAATTTGGGCCTGGTTATTTTGGATGAGGAGCAGGAGCATTCTTATAAATCGGAGAATGCACCCCGCTACGATGCCCGTGAAGTCGCACTTTGGCGGGGGATGAAAGAAAATGCTCTGGTGCTTTTCGGGTCTGCCACGCCTTCTGTGGAGACAATGTACCGCGCAAAACAGGGATACCATAAGTTATATACCCTTCCGGAGCGATATAACGGCAAGAAGCTCCCCAAAGTAGATATTGTGGATATGCGTCGGGAAGTTGAGAATGGCAATGCGCTCAGCATCAGCTATGCGTTGCAGGATGCCATTGGTGATGCCCGCAAGGCGCACAAACAAGCTATCTTGTTTCTTAACCGACGGGGCAATAGCCGGGCCCTTGTTTGCGTGGATTGCGGACAGACACCGGAATGTCCGCGGTGCAGCACGCGGCTTACTTACCACAGTGCAAATGCGCGACTGATGTGCCACTATTGCGGATATTCCCAAAAAGCGACACAGCGCTGCCACTGCGGAGGACCTCTGCGTTCGGTGGGCACCGGAACCCAAAAGGTTCAAGAGGAGCTACAAAGTCTGTATGAGGATTTGGATGTTATCCGTATGGATGCCGACACTGTCAATGCGGCAAATACCCACGAACAGATTTTGGATAAATTCAGCAAGGAGAACATCCCTGTGCTTTTAGGCACCCAGATGGTTGCCAAGGGGTTGAACTTGCCCAATGTCACATTGGTTGGCGTGTTAGATGGGGATTTAAGCCTCTATACCGATAGCTACCGCGCAGCGGAAACCACCTTTAATATGCTCACACAAGTCATCGGCAGAGCCGGGCGCGGTGATGCGGAAGGGCGGGCTGTCGTGCAAACAATGACACCGGAACACCGCGTGATTACGCTGGCTGCCCAGCAGGATTATGATGGCTTTTACGAACTGGAAATCAAGCTGCGACAGGCGCAGAGCAATCCGCCCTTTGGCGATTTGGCAACCGTAACTTTTACCGGTCAGGATGAGGGGCGTGTGTTGCGGGGTGCAGCGAAATTCCGGGATAGTCTGCGTGCTTGCTTGCAGCAGACCGGTTACGCGCAAATCAATTGCACCGTGTTAGGCCCTGCGCCTTGTCCGGTGCCCAAAATAAACTATAATTACCGTTACCGTCTTTCCCTGCGCTGCCGTATGGACAAGACCCTGCGTGAACTCATCGCGCATTTGCTGCGACAGTTTTCTCAAGATCGGGAAAATCGGGGAATTTCTGCATTTATAGACATTAACGGTTATGATTAAAGAGGAAAAGTATTATGGCACTTCGTAAAATTTTGCCGGATTCAGAGCCTGCTTTGCATAAGACCTGCAAGCCGGTGGTAAATTTTGATAGTAAGCTGTTTCAGCTGCTGGAGGATATGAAGGAAACCTTGATTGATTCCGGTGGTGTTGGCTTGGCAGCACCGCAGGTCGGCATTTTGCGCCGGGTGGTGCTGGTGGATACCGGCGAGGATATTCTGGAACTGATTAATCCGGAACTGGTAGAAACCGACGGGGAACAGGAAGGCCCGGAGGGCTGCCTGAGTGTACCCGGCAAGTATGGACTTGTGGTGCGCCCTTACTATGCAAAGGTGCGTGCGCAAGACCGGAACGGTGACTGGTTCGAGGCAGAGGGCGAAGAACTGATTGCCCGTTGCTTCTGCCATGAGCTGGACCACCTGGACGGCATTCTCTATACCCAGGTGATGGAACGCTTCCTGACGGAAGAGGAATTGAATTTCGAGGACTGATTTTTATGCGTGTTGTCTTTATGGGTACGCCGGATATCGCGGCGACCTGCTTAAAGAAGATTATATCCGATGGCTTTGATGTGGTGGGTGTCTACACCCAGCCGGACCGTCCGAAAAACCGTGGAATGAAGCTGGCGTTTTCCCCGGTAAAAGAAGTGGCGATGGAAAACAACATTCCGGTATTTCAGCCGGAAAACTTCCGGGATGAGGAAACTGTGGAGCAGCTGAAAGCATTGCAGCCCCAGGTGGTTGCGGTGGTGGCATACGGACGCATTCTGCCCCAAAAGGTACTGGATGTTCCCCCAAAAGGCTGCATCAA
>JAZRHG010000009.1:0-10764 GCA_045644625.1 Faecousia sp. | reverse complement strand
GGTGATGATCACATCGGGCTTTGCAAAACGCACCACATCTGCCACAGCATCAATCTGCTTCTGGTCGTGGCTGTTGACCTGCATATCGGAAACGCCGATGTTGAACACTTCCTTGGCGCCGATGAACTTGCCGGCATTTTCAGCCTCTTTTTCACGCATTGCTGCCAAGGGCTCGGGCATAATCACCACGTGACCCTGGTCGCCGTTTGCCACGTGACACATATACACGTCAGCACCCTGCTCTACATATTTGCGCAAAGTACCGGAGCAAGCGATTTCCAAATCATCGGGA
Organism: Faecousia sp.; assembly: GCA_045644625.1. GTDB lineage: Bacteria > Bacillota > Clostridia > Oscillospirales > Oscillospiraceae > Faecousia. The sequence continues at coordinate 10,472 of JAZRHG010000009.1, read as the reverse complement.
TGACAACCGATTGCCAAAACATTCATACTCTGTGTCCTCCTTTATTTCTTGCCGGAGAAGGTGAAGTTCTTTCTGCCCTCTTCGTAAATCTGACAAATGAGCTTTTGAATCTTCAGTGCCTCACGGCCGCTGATGGGGGGCTCTTTGTCCTGCTCCACGCAGTTGTAGAAATCTTCGATTTCACGGATGTGCTGGAAGCCCCAGTAATCCTTGCCGCCCTCGTAAACCACATCGGGGTCAATCTTGGTTTCCACGGACAGGACTCTGCCATCGTTGAAGAAGATTTCCGCCTTATCGTAGTTCATAACCACCTTGCCGTTTTCGCAAAGCATACGGATTTCGATGGGGTCATCGCAGCCGTAGTTGTTCATTGCCCAGAAGCTGAGGGTTGCGCCGTTTTTGTAGCGGATGAAGCCCTCGCCGGTGTCGTCCACTTCCATAATGGAGTGGCCGCGGTTGGCAAGGTGTGCCTGCACGCTTTCGATTTCATCGTCAATAAACCAGTTTGCCAAGTCCAGAGAGTGGATAGCCTGGTCGATGATGACACCGCCGCCCTCTTTCTCCCAAGTGCCCTTCCAGTCGGACAGCACGTAGTAATCATCGGGCTTGCTCCAGGTCAGGGTGACCCGGGCAGAGATAATCTTGCCCAGAGAGCCGTTTTCCAGGCACTCTTTGACAAGCTTTGCAGAATCGTTGTAGCGGCACTGGAAAATGATGCCATATTTCAGGCCCTTTTCCTCAGCCAGCTTGACGTTATACAGCGCATCCTCCATTTTGATGCTCATAGGCTTTTCGCAAAGCACGTTCACGCCCTGCTCCAACGCATAGCGGGAGATAATGGGGTGCAGATAGTGGGGCACGCAGATATGTACCACGTCAATCAGCTCAGGCTTAATTAAGTCCTTATAGTCATAATAAGCCTGCACATTGTATCTGGCGGCCGCCTTGTCTGCACGGTCCTTTTTAATATCGCACACACCCACAATCTGAGAATTTTTCAGGTGGTCTGCGCTGGTTGCGTGCATAGTAAAGATGTTGCCGCAACCGATAATACCAACTCTTAACATATATGTATCCTCTTGATTATTTTGCAATCAGACCGCCGGCAGCTTCTACTTCCTTCTTCACCAGGCGTACAGAAGCAATCGCCTCAGCGATGGTAGCAACAGACAGGTCATTCTTGCCCTGCAGGCCTTCCACAAAGTACTTCAGCTCGTTGTAGTAGCCGCCCAGGCTGGAAACGTTACCGCCGATATCGTTGTCGCCCTGGAACTCTTCCGCCAGCTCGGGATTGAAAGCGCCGCCCTCATTGGGGTAGACAGTCAGAGCACCGCCGGCATTTACCACGGTAGCCTTCTCGAACTTGACGCGGAAGTCTGCAGTGAAGGGGAAATCAGCAGGATAGTTCCAGCCGGCTTCCACGCTGATGCTCACATCCTTGCCGTAGCCGAACAGGGCGTTAATCTGCTGGATAACGCCTTCCTCGTCACGGTAAGCCTGTGCCTTGACGGTGTCGGGCTCGCCCAGGATGTAACGGACAAAGTCCACATCGTGGACGTGCATATCCACAGCAACGCCGCCGCTCTTATCCACCTGATGCAGCCAGTTTTCCCAAGCCCAGGTAGGCAGATTGCTGAGGCGGCGGAACTGACCGTGCTGCACCTTGCCGTAAATACCGGAGTCAACCGTCTGCTTCAGCCACACATACTCCGTCCACTGACGGATAACCTGACCGACCTGTACCTTCACGCCGGTCTCCTTCTCGGTTTTCAGCAGCAGCTCCATCTCTTCTTCGCTGATGCAGACGGGCTTTTCTACAAACACGTTCTTGCCGGCCTTCATAGCGGCAACGGCGTGGGCAGTGTGCAGATGGGTGGGCAGGCAAATGTCCACAACATCCACATCAGCCTTTTCAATCAGCTCCATACCGGTGGCGTAAATTTCTGCGTCGCCTGCCAGCTTCTGGGCAAACTCGGGGCGCACATCGGCAACTGCAGTCACCTTAACGCCCAGAGAAGCCAATGCGGCGTAGCAAGCGGAGTGCATACCGCCCATAAAGCCGCAACCAATCAAACCAACTTTAATCATCTTGTGTTCCTCCTTAAAATTTCTTGTTCAAAATCCGCTCCATAGAGGCGGAGGTATTATAAATAATCTGGTCGGATGCGTAGGCATACTGGGGAATCATCTCCCCGGCTGCCCAGCCTTCGTAACCAATAGCTTCAAATGCCTGCATCACTGCGGGCCAGTTCACATCGCCGGACAGCAGGTCCACAAAGGCATTCAGACCGCCGGGATTGCGGCGGAAGTCCTTGAAGTGTACCTTGAAGATACGCTTGCCCAGGATGTTAATCCAGTGCTCGGGATAGCCGGAGTAGACCACGTTGCCCACATCAAAGTAAGCGCCTACGTAATCGCTGCCAACCTCGTCGATGAAGTTGCGCATTTCCATAGGAGACAGCAGGAACTTGTTCCAAACGTTCTCCAGGCCAATCTGCACGCCGTACTCTTCCGCAATGGGAGCCAGCTTCTTGATAGCTTCCAGCGCACGGGCGTAGACAACATCGTAAGGTACTACGGGCCACTCGGGTACAAATTCAACGCTAACGCTGCCGGGGATGACCAAAACAGTCTCTGCGCCGATTACCTTTGCGCAGTACAGCAGGCGCTCCACCATCTTGAATGCTCTTTCCCGCTCGGCAGGGTCATCGGCGCTCAGAGAGTCTGCCCAAACCAAACCGCTGGAAAGGCTGGGAATTTTGATACCCAGTTCCTCTGCGTATGCCTTAATGCTTAAGAGTTCTGCATCGGAAGAGGTCATAGTGATCTCGCCCTCGGTGCCCAAAGCCAGCTCGATACCCTCGAAACCGGCATCCTTGGCAATCTTCATCGCCTCGCGATTGGTCTTGCCCACAAAGGACCAAATGTTAATGGATTTTTTCATTACACACACCATCCTTATTTTTTGTTCTTTACAAGACATACTTTTGCTTGTATAATCCCATTATAAACGATATTTTTGACCTTTCCATATAATATCCGCCATATTATTTATAAAATCGGTCCAAAAAGGAGGTTTCCTTTATGAAAGTACATCCCATACCCTTAGATACTGTGTTTGATGTGCAGGCAATTGAGAATATTTCCTACTACCGCTGCCAGAAAGATTACCAATTCCCCGGCGAACAGCACGACTTTTGGGAGTTTTTATATGTGGACCGGGGCAGTGTGGCAGTCACTGCAGAAAACAACGCCTATTTTATGAAAGCCGGAGAGCTGGCATTCCACCGCCCCAATGAATTTCACAGCTTTCAGGCGGTGGGTGATTTGGATATTATCATCGTTTCCTTCCACTGCGACAGCCCCGCGATGCACCGGCTGGAAAAGAAGGTGCTGCTGCTGCACCGGAAAGAGAAAGAACATCTGCGGCTACTGGTAAACGAGGCGCAGAAGGTGTACAAGCATTTTGAAAACGACCCGCCCAAAATCAATTTGGACAAGCTCCCCTCCGCCCCCTGGGGGTGCGACCAGGTGATTAAAAATTATTTAGAGCAGCTTTTCATTTACATCTGCCGCAGAGATGACAACGTGGGCTTTTCCCAGCGCGCCATTTCCGCAAACCGCCCCTATCAGGGCTTTGTTCTGGCTCAGCTGGCAACGGATTACATTCAAGAGCATTACCACCAAAAAATTTCCCTCACTTCCCTGTCCGCCGCTTTGGGTGTCAGTGTTTCCCAAATCAAGCGGGTATTTCAGGAGCAGGTGGGTCAAAGTATGGTCACGTATTTAACTTCTGTGCGGATTCAGCAGGCTAAGAGAATGATCCGGGAAGGTAAGCTGAATTTTACGCAGGTTGCCGAGCAGGTGGGCTTTGACAGCATTTACTACTTCTCTTCCCTGTTCAAAAAACAGACCGGTATGACCCTTTCCGAATACGCCAAAAGCTTAAAAGACTAAAAAATCGCCCCGACTTGTTTGCACAAGTCGGGGTTTTTGATTAAAGCGAAAAGCACTTTTGTAAATTCTTATATTTACCCAGCACCAAAATGGTATCCTCGGCGTGGAAACGGGTCTCGGGCGTGATGGTCAGGTTCAGCTGGCCGTTTTCCTTAATGCCCATAATGTTAATGCCATACTTCCGGCGGACATCCACCTCCACCACCGTCTTTCCAATCCAGCTTTCCGGCATATCCACCTCAAAAATGGCGTGGTCATCGTCCAACTGGATATAGTCCAAAATGTGGTTGGAGCTAAACCGGATGGCAACCCACTTCGCAAGCTGCTTCTCCGGGTAAACCACCTCGTCGGCACCGTTACGCAGCAGAAACTTTGCCTGACCGTCCCGCTCGGCGCGGGATACAATCATTTTTGCCCCCAATTCCTTTAAAAGGTAGGTGCATTCCAGCGATGCCTGAAAATCTCCGGAAATGGTGACAATGCAGACATCAAAATTATCCACACCCAGCGTTTCCAAAAACGCCGGACTGGTGCAGTCACCAATCTGACCGTTGGTGATATAAGGAAGCGCCTCGTTCATACGGGCTTCGTCCTCATCCACCGCCATCACCTGATGTCCCAAGGCATACAGTTCTGTGGCAATGTGCTTACCAAACCGTCCTAATCCAATGAGTAAAATCTGTTTTGCCATAATACGCACACTCCTTATACTTATCCCACTGTGATATGATCCAGCGGAAGCTTGCCGATTTGCCGCTTGGCGCCGGACAAAACTGCATAAATCAGTGTCAAACCACCAACACGCCCCACATACATCAGCACAATGATGATCCATTTTGAGGCGGTGTGCAAGGTGGGTGTGACACCCAGGCTCAGTCCTACCGTTGCCACCGCAGAGGTGGTTTCAAACAGGCAAGTCAAGATGGGCAGGTCCTCGATATAGCTTAAGACCACGGCTCCGCCCACACTCAAAACTACATACATAAAGAAAATTGCCAAAGCCGTGGAAACAACCTCCTGGGCAATCCGTCTGCCGAAAAACTGGGTGCTTTCCCGCTTCCGGAACACGGCGTATGCACAGCCGACCAGCACCGCCAAAGTGGTGGTCTTCATACCGCCGGCAGTGGAGCCGGGAGAGCCGCCAACCAGCATCAGACCAATCATAGTCAGAATACCCGGCTCGGACATCTGCTGCAAGTCCACGGTGTTAAAGCCGGCGGTTCTTGTGGTCACCGACTGGAACAGGGATGCCCAAATCCGTTTGCCCAGAGGCATTTCTGCAAATTCCAGGAAGAAAAAGCCAACTGCCGGAACAACAATCAAAATAAAGCTTGTGAGCAAAATCACCTTGCTCTGCATCCGGTAACGGCGGAAATGGATACCGTGGGTGCGGATATCGTCCCAGGTGAGAAAGCCCAGGCCGCCAAGGATAATCAGCGCCATCAGCGCAATGTTGACAGCGGGGTTATCCACAAACCCGGTCACCGAACAATAGGGCACAAACTTACCAAACAGGTCAATACCGGCGTTGCAAAAAGCGGAAACCGAGGTAAACACCGACATCCAGATACCTCTGCCCCAGCCGTATGCGCCAATCAAGGTGGGCGCAAGGGCAATCGCACCCAAAAGTTCAATCATCAGGGTGGTTTTCAGCAAAAAGCCGGTGAGCCGGACAACGCCGCCCAGCTTAGGTGATGCCACCGCCTCCTGCATCGTGCCCCGCTGAAACAGACCGATTTTTCTGCCGGTGACAAGGGTAAAGGACGCCGCCACGGTAATCACACCCAAACCGCCGATTTGTATCAGCAGTAAAATGATAATATGACCGAAATCCGACCAATAGCTGCCGGTGTTCTGCACGATCAGGCCTGTCACGCATACCGAGGTGGTGGAGGTGAAAAATGCATCTACAAAGGAGGTTGCCTCTCCGGAGGCAGAGGAAATGGGCAGCATCAGCAGAATTGCTCCCAAGAGAATCAGTCCTGCAAAGCCCAGTACCACAATTTGGGGTGCACTAAGCTTCCACCGCTTTTTGGACATTTCCATTTTTCACACGCCTTCCGTATCATTTCTTATCTTCTGCCCCAAGTGCTGCGGGAGAACAGAGCCAAAATAGGGAAAATTTCCAGTCTGCCAATGAGCATATTGGCAATGAGTATCAGTTTGGAGAAAACACTGTAATCTGCAAACGTGCAGGTAGGGCCAACCGCCGCCAAACCGGGACCGATGTTATTTAAGGTTGCCAATGTGGCAGACAGATTGGTTTCCAGGTTGAAGCCGTCAATGGACAGCAGCAGCACACTCAGCACCATAATGATTACATAAGCTGCCAAATAGGCATTGATGTTGGACAGCACTTTCTCGTCCATCACCCGGTCATTACTCCGGACCACCTGCACCTTTTGGGGATTGAGCAGCTGGCGGATGTTGCGCCGCAAAATCTTAAACAGCATCACCACCCGGATACACTTAATACCACCGCCAGTAGAACCGGCACAGGCACCCACTATCATCAAAAGCAGCAAAATCGCCTTGGAAAAACTGGGCCAAAGGTCAAAATCCGTGGTGGCATAGCCGGTGGTGGTCATAATGGAGGAAACCTGAAATGCCGCGTGGCGAATGGTCTCTTCCAATGTTCCGTACAAAGGACGAATGGTCAACACAAGACCCACGACACATAAGACCGCAAGTCCCACATAGAACCGCAGCTCCTCGTCCTTGAACACACTTTTCAGCCGCCCCAGCAGAAACAGGTAATAGCAGCTGAAGTTCACACCAAACAAGAACATAAACACGGTGGTCACGTTTTGAATGTAGGGGCTATACTCTGCCAGAGAGGTAGATTTTACGCCAAAGCCACCGGTACCGGCTGTGCCGAATGCGGTACACAGCGCCTCCAGCCAATGCATACTGCCTGCCAACAGGAAAATAACATTCGCAATGGTCAGCACAATGTAAATCACATACAAAATCATTGCCGTTTGCCGGATACGGGGCACTAACTTACCCACGTCCGGACCGGGGCTTTCCGCCCGCATCAGGTGCATAGTAAAGCCTGTGCCTTTGCCAGAGGGCACGATGGCCAGCAGAAACACCAGCACACCCATACCGCCAATCCAGTGGCTGAAGCTGCGCCAGTACAGAAGTCCCTTGTACAGACCTTCCACATTGGCAATCACGGAAGAGCCGGTGGTGGTAAAGCCAGAGACAATTTCAAAAAGCGCATCAATATATCTTTCCACCTGTCCGGATAGCACAAAAGGCAGCGCGCCCAAAAGACTCATTACAATCCAGCTGAGACTGACGCAAACAAAGCCCTCCCGGGCGCCGAAAAGCTTACCGGCTTTCCGGCAAATGGCGTACATCACGCAGGAAAGCGCCAGCATAATGGCAATGGTGTAAACAAAGGCAAGCACTGCCTTATTTTCCCCGTAGCCGAGGCTTATAAACATTGCCGGCGCCATAAAGCATGCCTCAATAGCGATAATTTGGGACAAAACACGCCCAATCATCTTATAATTCATAGCCTAACCTCTTATGCAAACATATCGTTGAGCTGCCGCAGAATACCCCGTCCACCGGTGACAATCACCACCGTGTCGCCTACCGTGAACACACTGTCACCGCCGGGGATTTGGGTGGTTGTGCCGTGGGTGATGCCGGCAATCAGCACATTGTCCTTCAGTTTCAGGTTTTTCAGCGGCACACCGCAGTTGCGGGTGTGTTCATCCACCACAAATTCCACCGCTTCCACCTGCCCGTCAGCAATGCTGTGGACAGAAATGGCTGCACCCTCCTGATTTTGCATTGCCCGCACATACCGGACAATCTGATTGCTGCAAAGCTCCTTGGGGCAGATGATGCTGCCCAAAGGCAAGGCATCGGCAATGGCGCTTTCGCCACGGCTGAGCTTGGTGATTACCTGGGGCACTTTCCGGGCATTGGCAAACAGAGAAATAATCATATTGGTTTCATCCACACCGGTCAGGCTGCAAAGGGCATCCACTTCATCGATGCCCTGGTCATCCAGCACATCCTGACTGCTGCAGTCACCCAGTGCCACAGAAACCTCCGGCAGCAACCCTGCCAGCTCGGTGCAACGGGCGGGCGAACGGTCAATCATCTGCACGGAAATGCCTGTCTGGGACAGCATATCTGCAAGATAATAGCTTACCCGGCCGCCGCCACAAATCATCACCTTATGCACACGGCGGGTGATAATACCTAAGTTTTTCAGCAAGGCGGTCAGCACTTCTGTGGGAGCGGTGACGAAAATCCGGTCACCCCGACGCAGCACGAAATTACCGCTGGGGGCAATGGCATTGCCCTGACGCAGCACCGCACACACCAGCACCCGGCATTTGACAACACCTGTCAGCTCACTTAACGCAACATCCTGCAGCTTGCTATTTTCATCCACCCGCAGCTCCACAATTTCCACCCTGCCCTTGGCAAAGGTGTCCCGGCGCAAAAAGCCGGGGAATTTTAGTAGACCCGCGATTTCCGCTGCCGCCTGTTTTTCCGGATTGACTGTCAGCGACAGAGGGAAAATATGGGGCATCGTCATTACTTGCTCGGCATACTGGGGGTTGCGGATACGGGCGATGGTATGCAATTTGTCATTCAAGCCGTGGGCAGTCATACAACACAAAAGGTTCACTTCGTCGGCATCGGTGACGGCAATCAACAAGTCCGCCTTTTTCACCTGTGCATCCAGCAAAACCTCCTTGGAGGCGCAGTTACCACACACCGCCAAAGCGTCAAAACGCTCCGCCACCATAGACAGGATTTCCGTTTGGGTGTCGATCATCGTAACACTATGTTCTTCTGAAGAAAGTAGCCGCGCCAAGGTTAAGCCAACCTTGCCACCGCCGGCAATGATAATATTCATATGCTGCCTCCCAGCGCTTTTGCAAGTATTATATCAAATTTATATTTATAAAGCAATTTTCAATTATAGTAGACCCAAATATCCGAATAAAATACCCAAAACGGCAGAAATGCCGATAATGAGAATCGGATGGACTTTCCGAAACGCCAGCACCAGCATCACCGCAAAAATACCGGCAGAAATATAAAAGCCTACCGTTGTCAGTACCGAAAGGCTGACGCCTGCCGGGAAAAACACCGTCAGCAGCACACCCAGCACTGCGTTGGCAATCAGACCCACCACTGCGGGTTTCAGACCTGTCATACAGCCCTTGACAATACGGTTTTCCTTAAACTTTTCGTAGCACTTGGCAACGATGAGAATGATCACAAAGCTGGGCAGCACCACGCCTAAGGTGGCGCAGACAGAGCCAAAAATGCCGCCCATTTCCGAACCTACATAGGTTGCCATATTGATGGCGAAAGGTCCGGGGGTAGATTCGCTGACCGCCACAAAGTCAATCATACTCTGCTGAGAAATGGTGTCACCCCAACGGGCAGCCACCTGCTCCTGAATAAGCGGCAGCATAGCATAACCGCCACCAAAGGTGAACGCGCCAATCATAAAGAAGGTATAGAAAAGCTCTAAATAAATCATTTTTCTACCTCCTTTTTCGCAAGTAAGGAGGTGACAAGGCCAAACACGGCACAGCCGATAATCACAATCAGCACATCCACTTTTAAGAAAGCCGTCAGCACAAAAGCGCCTGCCATTACCACATAGCTTACCCAGTTTTTCGGAGCTTTCTTATACATAGTCCAAAGTGCCTTAAACAGCAGTGCCAGCACACCCGCCCGGATGCCGTTGAAGGCATACCGGACTGCCTTAATCTGCTGAAACTGGCGCAGCACAAAGGAAATCGCCAAAATAATCACAAAACTGGGCAGCACCACACCGCAGGTTGCAGCAAACGCGCCCCAAAAGCCGGCAGTCCGGTAACCCACAAAGGTGGCAGAGTTAATGGCGATGGGACCGGGGGTGGACTCAGCAATGGCGATAATCTCTAAAATATCGTCATCGGTAATCCAGCCTTTATTTTCCACCGTCTCTTTTTGAATGAAGGGAATCATGGCATAGCCGCCGCCAAAGGTGAACGCACCGATTTTGAAAAAGGTGCAAAACAGTTCCCAAATTCTTTTTCGTTTCATGCCCCAAGTCCTTTCCAAAATTTGAGGTTAGTATAGCACCTTTTTATAAAAAAAGCAACAACCCGGCAGCCAAAGCTGCCGGGTTATCTTTTGTGAAATTAGATACGAGCCACGCCGGTTCTGCGGGCAGCCTCGGCAACAGCCTTGGCAACTGCAGGACCCACACGGGGGTCAAATGCGGCGGGGATGATGTAATCCTCGTTCAGCTCATCGTCGGAAATCAGGTTTGCCAGAGCTTCTGCAGCAGCAACCTTCATCTCCTCGTTGATCTCGCTGGCGCGGACATCGAAAGTACCGCGGAAGAGGCCGGGGAATGCCAGCACGTTGTTGATCTGGTGGGGGAAGTCGGAACGGCCGGTGGAAACCACCTTTGCGCCGCCTGCCTTGGCATCATCGGGGAAGATTTCGGGAGTGGGGTTAGCGCAAGCAAAGACGAT
>JAZRHG010000008.1:0-19395 GCA_045644625.1 Faecousia sp. | reverse complement strand
TACGGAGCAGACAATGCCAATGGGGGTCATTACGGCATACCAGGTGGCATTGTAATCGCCGAACACGCCATCGCCTGCCAAAATCGGCGCGATTGCCTGCATCAGGCCCATACCCGCCAGAGAGCCGATGGTGTTAAACACTGTAAACAAAGGACGTTGCTTGGGGTCGTCGGTGAGCACCGGCTGGGCAGCTCTTGTCACAGAGGTCTGAAAAGTGTAGCCAATGACCCACACCGCGTAAAGTCCTACAAACAGCACATATTTTGCAAAAGTTCCCTGCACCAGCGGGGTGAAAATATAGAGAAAAATCACGGACACCGCCATAATGCCGTTGCCAATAACCATAAACGGACGGAACTTGCCAAAGCGGCCGTTGGTGCGGTCCATAAGCGCGCCGATGATAGGGTCGGTGATGGCGTCAAACACCCGCATTGCGGTGACCATCACGGTGGCAAAGGTCATGGTAAGCCCCAGAACATTGGAGCCAAAGTTGGCAATATAGCTGAGTATCAGCACAAAATACACATTGGTGGCGCCGTTGTTCATAGGAAACAGCGCCAACTGATAAAATTTTGCTTTGTTGGTTCCTTCTTTCATTGTGCCACCTCAAGTCCAGTTGCCGCCACCGGCAGTTTTTTTGCCCAGTCGATAGGCGGGATTGGGCTTTGTTACCTTCTGAAAAACCGCAGTGTCGGATACATCGCCTGCCACGGCTTTGATTTCGGTCTTGCCGTCCCAGGGGATACGGAAACGGAAAACTTTGTCACCTGCTTGGGTGGCAATTTTTCTGCCGTTGGCGTACAAAGTCACAGCATCGCAGTTGGAATAGACCTTGATGAAAAGCTTCTTTTCCGTCCGTTGGGCAAACCTTTTGGAGCAGATATGCACCATAGGCGCTTTTGTCCACCAGGCCTTGTAAAGATAAAAGCTGTCTTTTTTAGTTTTCCGGTCAAAGCTCACAAGCCCTTTGTGATTCATACCCGCTTCACCGCCCTGATTTCGGGCATCAGCGGCAAAGTCAAACATATTCCACACGTGATTTGCCCACATAAAGGGACGTTTTGCAAAACACCTGAGCAAATATTCGTGGTAAATTGCCTGATATTCTTCCGAGTGGTCACCCCGGCGGGGTTGGGCAGAATGCAGATTGGGCATACCCTCGCAGCCGTACTCGGAGTAGCCTAAGCACCGGTTTGGATAGCAGAAATGGAAAAAATCAATCCATAAATCGTTTAAAAAAAGTCCGGGCACATACCAGCCCAAATATAAATTCCAGCTGACCAAGTCGGAGATATGGGCAACGGGGTTGAAAGGACCGCACACCGCATAACAGGCCAGTACCGTGGGGCGGCTGGGGTCAAGCCGGTGCACCAGATTGTTCAGCGTCCGGTGGTTATCCAGCATATCTTTTTTGTCTTTGGTGGAAATGGTAATCTCGTTGGAAATGCCCCACACGCAGATGCTGGGGTGATTGTAGTTTTGTACAATCAGCTCCGTCATCTGGCTGACGGTATTTTCTCTGCCCTTGGGTAAATGCTCCGAAATATAGGGGATTTCCGCCCACACCACCATACCCGCCTCATCGCACAAATCGTAAAAATATTGGTCGTGCTGATAGTGGGCAAGGCGTACCGTGTTGGCGCCTATTTCCTTAATCAGCGCCATATCTTCTTCGTGGTGCTGTCTTGTCAAGGCGCTTCCGATGTTTTTCCGGTCCTGGTGGCGGGAAACACCGTGCAAGGGGTAAGGCTTTCCGTTTAAGAAAAAGCCCTTTTGCGGGTCAACAGAAAAGCTGCGCACGCCAAAGCGGGCGGAAACTTCGTCGGTCTTCACCCCGCCGAAAAACAGTTCTGCCCGGCAGGTGTATAAATAGGGGTCAAAAACACCCTGCCACAGGTGGGGATTTTCAATTTGCAAAGTGATATCGTTTCCCTCACCGGCGGCAACCACATTTCCGTCTGCATCCAGCAGGGAGATGACTGCTTTTTCGCCGTTGTGGTAGGTCTGCACCCGGGTTTTGCCGGCACCGTCGGGGGTGATGACAAGCCCGTTTCCGCCAAAGTAGTCCAAATCAAAATGGTGGCGGTTTACAGTGAGCAGGCTGACCTGCCGGTAAATGCCACCGTAAAAGGTAAAGTCCGCCTTTTGAGGATACACAAAATCATTTATAGAATTATCCGCTTCCACCACAAGGTGATTTTCCGCCTGCAGGTAGGGGGTGATGTCATAGCGGAAGGCAGAATAGCCGCCGTGGTGGGTGGGGAAGGTGTGACCGTTTACAGTGACGGTTGCCGAGGCGTTGACGCCTGCAAATTCCAGATACACAAGCTGCGTTTTCCTGTCAAAAGCGGGGGAGGGGAAGTGCTTTTCGTAAATGCCGGTGCCGCGGCGGTAATCGTCACCACCGTCCTGTCCGTCTAAATTGTTCCAGGTGTGGGGCAAACACACGGTGTGTTTTGTGCCGTCCAAATCGGTAAAACGCCAGTTATCCATCATCGGCAAAACGCTTCGCATTCCGTTGCCCTCCTTTTTTATATTAGCGTGCCCATTATATCAAAAAAACCTACACAAAACAAGAAAATAATCCTTGGGAAAAATTCAAAATGTTCATAAAATGGCTATTATTTTTTACGCGACTGTGGTATAATGGTCAAAAATATGTCCACAAGGAGACGAATATGGGACTGATTACAAAAATTTTTGGCACCCGTTCCCAGCGGGAATTGAAAAAAATCCAGCCGCTGGTGGATCAGGTACTTGCGCTGGAAGAAGAATACAAAGCTCTGTCTGATGAAGAACTTCGCGGGAAGACTGCCGAATTTAAGGAAAGACTTTCTCAGGGAGAAACTTTGGATGACCTGATCCCCGAGGCCTTTGCTGCAGTGCGGGAGGCGTCCGACCGTGTGCTGGGTATGCGGCCCTATCCCGTGCAGGTCATTGGCGGCATTATTCTGCATCAGGGCAGAATTGCGGAAATGAAGACCGGTGAAGGTAAGACTCTGGTGGCGGTGCTGCCCTGTTACTTAAATGCCTTGACAGGACGGGGTGTCCATGTGGTCACCGTCAACGATTACCTTGCCAAGCGTGACTCTGAGTGGATGGGCAAGGTCCACCGCTTTATGGGCCTTAGTGTGGGCCTGATTATTCCCAGTATGTCCCCGGATGAGCGGCGCATTGCGTACAACGCGGATATCACCTACTGCACCAACAACGAATTGGGCTTTGATTATCTGCGTGATAATATGGCAATCTACAAGCAGGAGCTGGTACAGCGTGGCCACGCCTTTGCCATTGTGGACGAGGTGGACAGCATCCTCATTGATGAAGCAAGAACGCCTCTGATTATTTCCGGTCAGGGCGAGGATAGCTCCCAGCTTTACCAAATGGCGGACAACTTTGTCTCCGGTCTTAAGAAAAAGGTCTTTGCCAAGACCGACGAAAAGCAGGTACAGGACGATTATGACTGCGATTATATCGTGGATGAAAAGTCCAAGAGTGTCTCTTTGACGGCTGCCGGCATTGCCAAGGCGGAGAAATTCTTCGGCGTGGAAAACCTGGCAGACCCGGACAATGCCACCCTCTCCCACCATATCAATCAGGCAATGAAAGCCCGCGGCATTATGAAGCGGGATATCGATTATGTCATCAAAGACGGTGAAATCATCATTGTGGACGAGTTCACCGGTCGACTGATGTACGGCAGACGCTACAATGAGGGGCTGCATCAGGCCATCGAGGCAAAAGAGCGGGTTGCGGTTGCCAGCGAAAGCAAAACTTTGGCGACCATCACCTTCCAGAACTTCTTCCGTCTGTACGATAAGCTCTCCGGTATGACCGGTACGGCGCTGACGGAGCAGGAGGAATTTGCCGCCATCTACAATTTGGATGTGGTGGAAATTCCCACCAACAAGCCGGTGGTGCGCAATGACCTGCCGGATGTGGTGTACAAGACCGAGATTGGCAAATTCCGCGCCATTATCGCCCAGGTGCAAGCCTGCCACGAAAAGGGGCAGCCTGTGCTGGTGGGTACGGTCTCTATTGAAAAGAGTGAAATTTTAAGCAAGCTTCTGAAACGCACCGGCATCCCCCACAACGTGCTCAACGCCAAATACCACGAGCAGGAAGCCCAGATTGTTGCCCAGGCGGGCAAGCTGGGCGCGGTAACCATCGCCACCAATATGGCAGGCCGTGGTACGGATATTATGCTGGGCGGCAATCCGGAATATTTGGCAATGAGCCAGCTGCGCAAAGAGGGCACACCGGAGGAGCTGCTTGCGGAGGCAAATTCCTTTGCCGAGACTTCCGATCAGGAAATTCTGGCAGTTCGCAGCCGTTATGAAGCACTTTTGAAGCAGTTCAAGGCTGAGATTGCAGACGAGGCGCAGCAGGTGCGCGATGCCGGCGGTTTGTTTATCGTCGGCACAGAACGCCACGAAACCCGCCGTATTGACAACCAGCTTCGCGGTCGAAGCGGCCGTCAGGGTGACCCCGGTGGGAGCCGTTTCTACCTCTCTCTGGAGGACGATTTGATGCGCCTGTTCTCCTCTGACAGAGTGATGGGCATTATGGACACATTAGGCCTTGACGAGGATACGCCCATTGATGCAAAAATCCTGTCCGGTGCGGTGGAAAATGCCCAGCGCAGTGTGGAAAGCCGTCATTTCCAGGCCCGTAAAACGGTGCTGGAGTATGACGATGTGATGAACACCCAGCGTAAAGTCATCTACGCCCAGCGGCAGAAGGTGCTGGACGGCGAGGAACTGCGGGAGAATATGCTGAGTATGCTGCGCAGCGTAATCGAAATGGGTGTGACAGATGCATTGAGCGCGTCCGGCGGTATTGTGGATGCGCAGTCTTTGGATGCGCTGGATCGGAAGCTTGGCGGCATCTACTTCGAAAAAGGCGCGGTGAAAGCCGAAGAAGGCGCCTCTGCCGAGGACCTGACAGAGCAGGTGTATGACCTGGCGATTGCCACTTATGAAGCAAAGGAAAAGGCAGTCACACCGCCTATGATGCGGGAGCTGGAGCGGGTTGTAATGCTTCGGGTGGTGGACGAGTACTGGATGGACAACATCGATGCCATGGACGATTTGAAGCAGGGTATTGGTCTGCGGGCGTACGGTCAGCACGATCCGGTGATTGCCTACAAAGAAGAAGGCTACGCGATGTTTGAGGCAATGATCAATGCTATCCGCGAGGAGACCATCCGCCGGCTGATGCTGGTGCAGCTGCGTCCCCAGCAGGAGGTCAAACGCCAGAAGGTGGCAAAGGAAACCTCCGCCAGCGGCACAGCCGATGCGCAAGTGAAAAAGCAGCCTGTCCGCGTCAAGACAAAGGTGGGTCCCAATGACCCCTGTCCCTGCGGCAGCGGCAAAAAGTATAAGAAGTGCTGTATGCACAACGACAAATAATGGACAATTGACAGTTGACAATTGACAATTGTTATGTCCGCAAAGCGGACGGATTCAAATCGTCGCCAAAGGCGACACCATAATTGTCCATTGTCAATTCAAATATGCAGGAGGTGTTTTGATGAAAGAAGTGCAGAAAGATAAGTTGGTCTATTTATGTACTGAATCTATCGAAGCACCCCATTGCTTTACCACCCGCTATGGCGGTGTCAGCGAAGGTGTTTGCAGCAGTATGAACATCGGCACCCACCGACCGGACAAGTGGGAAAATGTTCTGGAAAATTATGAGATTTTGGCGGAAAATGTGGGCTTCGATGTAAAAAAGTTGGTACTTACCCACCAAACCCACACGGATATCGTCCGCCCGGTCACGGAAAAAGACTGGGGCGCAGGGCTGTTTGCGCCGGAGTTTTCCGACTGCGACGCCTTGGTGACGGGCACCCCCGGCACCGGTCTTGTGATTTTCTCTGCCGACTGTACGCCCATATTATTATGGGACCCTGTCACCGGCGCGGTGGGCGCAGCCCACGCAGGCTGGCGGGGCACGAGCGCCCAAATCGGGGCAAAGACAGTGCAAAAAATGGTGGAAGATTTTGGTTGTGACCCCCAAAATATCCGGGCAGCTATCGGTCCTAACATTGGACAGTGCTGCTTTGAGACGGACGCGGATGTGCCAAACGCAATGCTGGATAGCTTCGGTAAGGCGGCAGAAAATCATATCCGCAAGAACGGCGAAAAACATTATGTAAACCTAAAAGCCTTGAATGCCCTGTCTTTGCAAAGGGCGGGTGTAACACAAATTGACATAAGCGAAGAATGCACCAAGTGCCAGCCGGACAAGTACTGGTCTGCCCGTATCACCGGCGGCAACCGTGGCTCTCAAGGTGCAATCATTGTATGTAAGGAGGTGGGGAAATGAAAAAACGGATAGCACTGCTGTTGGCAATGCTGATGCTTTTGAGCATATTGAGCGGCTGTAATCAGGAAGAGAAACCCCATGTCCCCACCGGCGCAGGCTTAACCTGGGATGAGGATTACACCGGTCCGCGCTATGAAAAAGAGGAACAGCCGTCGGAGCAGGAGCTTAACCTGACCTTCTATCCGGACCGCACAATGAACCCCTATTCCTGCACAGACTATACCAACCGCGCCTTATTTTCTCTCATTTACCAAAGCCTGTTTGTAGTGGACAGAAACTATGAAGTCCAGCCCCAGTTGTGCAAAAAATATTCTGTGTCTCAAGATTTGAAAACCTATGTGTTTTACCTGGAAAACGCAACCTTTACCGATGGCGCGCCTTTGACTGCCCAGGATGTACTGGCAAGTCTGGAAACGGCGCGGGAGAGCGAGTATTACAGTGGGCGGTTCCAGCACATTCAGGAAATGTCTCTGACACAGGATGGAGCAATCCAAATCCAAATGGCGGTGGATTTCGAAAATCTGCCTCTGCTTTTGGATATTCCCATTGTCAGAGCCTCTCAGGTGCAGATGGACAGACCTTTGGGCACAGGTCCTTATTACCTGGACGCAAACGGGCAAACGCCGGTGCTTCGGCGAAATACCCAATGGTGGTGCAAAGCCAATATGGTGATTACTGCCCCTGCCATTGCCTTAAGCCACGCCCAAAGCCCCGCAACCATCCGAAACGAATTTCAGTACGAAAGCTTAAGCCTGGTCTGCGCCGACCCCGGCTCGGACAACTATGCAGACTATCGGTGTGACTACGAACTGTGGGACTGCGAAAACGGACTGCTTTTATACTTGGGCTGCAATATGGATAGCTTGGTGTTCTCCGTGCCGGAGGTGCGTTCTGCACTGACCTTTGCCGTAGACAGAGACACCTTGGCGGAAAGCTATTACCGTGGCTTTGCCCGTAGCGCCACCTTGCCGGCATCGCCTTTGTTTCCCTATTATTCGGAAGTGCTGGCAGAAAAATATGTCTACGATGGCGGTAATACACTGACCAAAGCGGTGACCAATGCCAATGTTACCGGAAGTACCATTGTGCTGCTGGTGAACAAAGAGGACAGCCTGCGCCTGCGGGTTGCCCGGGATATCGGTAAAATGCTTACCGCCTGCGGTCTGATAGTGCAAATGTCGGAGTTGAACACCAATGCCTACAATAAAGCCCTGCAAAGACGGGAATATGACCTGTACTTAGGTCAGACAAAGCTGTCTCCCAATATGGATTTGACAGGCTTTTTCAGCACCAAAGGCAGTATGAATTATGGCAATATCAGTGATATCACCCTGTATAACCTCTGCACGCTGGCACTTGCCAACCACGGCAACTATTACTCCCTGCACAAAGCAGTGATGGATGACGGACGGATTTGTCCGGTGCTGTTTCGCAGCTATGCGGTGTATGCCGTGCGCGGTCTGCTCACGGGTCTGACCCCTGCAAGAGACAGTGTGTTCTATTATTCACTGGGAAGAACAATGGAAGATGCGGTTATCACCGGATAAATGAAATGAGCCCAAGGGCAGCACTCCATAAGGAATGCTGCCCTTCTTTCTATTTGTTGTGTTTTTATCTTGCATTGTCACACTATATGTGGTATAATAAACCCAACTTCAATAGAGAAAGGATGTATCTTATGAAACGTACATTGGCTGTTATTTTGCTGATTTGTTTGCTTTTGGGCGCTTGTGGAAACAATGCGGAAACCCCTGTTTCTACCGGTGAAACCGTAGCGACCACGGTTGAAACCACTGCAGAAACCCAGGCTGCAACCCAGCCCGTTGCCCTGGAGGACGGCTCCTACCGCCACCCCCTCACCGGTGAGCGCCTGACAGAGCCCAGCACCGCCCGTCCCGTGGCAGTGGTCATTAACAATATTAAAGCCTGTCTGCCCCAGCACGGCATCAGCAAGGCGGACATTTTCTATGAAATCGAAACCGAAGGTGGTATCACCCGTTGCTTGGCAATCTTCACAGATTTGGGAAAAGTGGGTGTGCTGGGTCCTGTTCGCAGCAGCCGTACATACTTTAACCACCTGTCCACCGCTTACGATGCTCCGTTGATACATTGTGGCGGTAGTCCCAAAGCCAAGAAGGGCATGTATGACGAAAAGAACAAACTGGAGCAGTGGAATCACATTGACCAGATGTCCAACGGCAAGTATTTCTATCGGGATCAGAAGCGTTTGGACAAGGGCTTTAATTTGGAACACACCCTGTTCACCACCGGTGAAAAGTTGACGAGTGCACTGGAAGCCAGAAAGTATGATATGGTCGTGGAAAATGGCGTCAGCTATGGTCTGCAATTTGCAGAAACACCGGAATTTACCGGCAGCTCCGCCAAGGAAATTTTGGTAGAGTTCCGCGGCAGCCGTTCCACCGAGATGAAATTCGATGAGGCAACCGGTCTGTATCTTGCCACCCAGTGGTATAAGACAACGGAAAAAACCCACATCGACGGAGAGACGAACGAGCAGATTTCCTACCGCAATGTGATTGTTTTGCTTGCCGACCAGTGGACCACCAAGGAAGGTAAGGTTACCCGTTCCTACTATCAGCTCACCGGCACAGGCAAGGGCTACTTCGCCTGCGACGGCAAGATTGTTCCCATCAAGTGGAGCCACGACAAGGTGACCAATGCCTTCTCCTACACCTTGGAGGACGGCACACCGCTAACCTTGGGCGTAGGCAGAACATATATTGCCGTTACGTCTGCAACTAAGGGTGCAGTTACCGCAAAATAAGTACAACAGAATAAAAGAGGCTGTGATTTTCACAGCCTCTTTTTTTACATCTTGTCAGGAGCGGAGAAACCGAGAAGGTCAATGCAGGTTTCCAAAACATTTTTGGCAAGGGCAATCAGGGAAATGTAGCCTGCCTGCAAGGTTTTGTCCTCTTCTGTGAGGATTCTGGTTTCGTGGTAGAACTTGATGACACAGCCTGCCAACTCATAAATGTATGCGCAAATCATATTGGGTGCGGCGCTGTGCAGCGCGGCTTCCAAATTGGGGGCAAACTTGGTGATGCACAGCATCAAATCCTTGGCGTAGCTGTTTGCGGCAGGGGCAATGGGCAGGTTTTCCCAAGCACCGTATTTTGCCAAAATGGACTTGATACGCACAATGGTGTAGAGAATGTAAGGTCCGGTGTTGCCCTCGAAGGCGGCAAAACGGTCCATATCAAACACATAGTCCTTGGTGGGCTGATTGGAAAGGTCGCCGTACTTCAGCGCAGCCATCGCGATTTTCTGGGTGGTTTCCTCCACCGCATCTTCGGACACGATTTTGTTCTCCACAACCTTTTGGCGGACAAAATTGGTCATATCATCAATCAGCTGCTCTAAGCGCATCACGCCACCGTCACGGGTCTTAAAAGGCTTGCCGTCGGTGCCGTTCATCGTGCCAAAGCCCAGGTGCTCCAGCTCGGTAGTCTCCGGTACAATGCCGCTCTTTTTTGCAGCGCGGAAAATCTGCTCAAAGTGCAGACTTTGCCGTTTATCGGTGACATAGTGCATCTTGTCCGGCTTCCAGTCCTGCATACGCTGCACCATCGTGGCAAGGTCGGTGGTGGCGTAAATGGCAGATCCGTCACTCTTTACCAAAATGCAGGGAGGGATTTCCTTCTTGTCGGTTTCCTCGGCAACAGGAATGACCCACGCGCCTTCGGATTGCACCGCAAAGCCCTTGGTTTTCATATCTTCAATGAGAGCAGGAATGTAGGGATCGGCATCACTTTCGCCCAGCCATGCCTCAAAATGCACATCTAAGTTATTGTAGTTGCGCTTTAAGTCGGCAACGGAAATGTTCATAATATGCTGCCAAATGGCGCGGTAGCCGGGCTTGCCGTTTTGCAGTTCGAATGTGGCGGTGTGTGCCTTTTCCGCAAACGCCTCATCTTCTTTCTTTTTCGCAGCGGCAGCGGGGTAAATTTCCTCTAATTCGGAAATGGTAAAGGGTGCTTCTGCAGGATATTCTCCTGTGTAGGCTTCGTCAAAGTAGCAAAGCTCCGGCTGACGCTCCTGCAGTTCTGCGATAATCAGACCCATCTGCAGGCCCCAGTCACCTAAGTGAATGTCGCCGATGGTGTTGTAGCCGAAGAACTTGTAAAGCCGTTTCAGGCTCTCGCCGATAATAGCAGAGCGTAGGTGACCGATATGCAGAGGTTTGGCAACATTGGGTCCGCCATAGTCCACCACCACGGTCTTGCCGTTGCCGATTTTCTCCACACCGAAATCTTCGCTACCACGCATCTGCTCCAGATAGCTTTGCAGGAAGCTATCGGAAAGTTTCAGGTTCAAAAAGCCGGGCATCACTGCTTCAATCATCGAAAAGTCCTGCTTGTCCAGCTTTTCTGCCACCGCGTTTGCAATGGCGATGGGGGCGCATTTGTACTGCTTGGCAGCTGCCAGCGCACCGTTACACTGATATTCGCACAAATCCGGACGGTTGGAGACGGTGACCTTGCCAAAGCTGGCATCGTAACCGGCATCGGCAAAGGCTTGTTCCATCTTTGCGGTAATGAGTTCCAGAATTTTTTTCATAATTTATTCTCCAGTCTCCGCTGTCATTCCGAGCGACCCGAAGGGGAGTCGAGGAATCTTCGTACTTTCGTACGGTGGCAGCGATCATTGTTATAGCAAAGTTTCAGATAAATCATTCCACTGAGGATTTTGCATAGCAATTAAATTGTTTTTCTTTTCTCTGCGCCACTTTTTTAATTGTTTTTCCCACGCAATAGCACTGAAAGCATCGGTTGTGCTTTCAAAATACACCAGCTTGTGAACATTGTATTTCTTTGTGAAGCCCTCCACCAATCCGCTTTTGTGTTCGTAAAGACGCCTTGGCAGATTGCTTGTAACACCGATATACAGCACAGAATCGTCCTAGTTGGATAGAATATAAATATAGTACATAGTGTTTTCTCCGAGAGGGTACTGTTTTGAAAGCGCCAAGACCCCTCGGCTGAGCTCGGGGTGACAAGGAGTTAAGCCTGCTGATTGTTCTTTACCCACTCCAGATAGTCATCGTAAGTGCCGTAGCGGTCTACGATGGTGCCGTCGGGCTGGAAGGCAATCACGCGGTTACAGGTAGAGGTGAGTAGCTCGTGGTCGTGGGAGGCAAGCAAAACAACGCCGGTAAATGCCTCAAGGCCCTTGTTCACCGCCTGAATGGACTCCATATCCAGGTGGTTGGTGGGTTGGTCCAGCAGCACCACGTTGGCACCGGAGAGCATCATTTTACTGAGCATACAACGGACCTTTTCGCCACCGGAGAGTACATTTACCTGCTTAAACACATCGTCGTTACCAAAGAGCATACGACCCAAGAAACCGCGCAGATACACATCGTCTTTCTTCACAGAATACTGACGCAGCCAGTCCACCAGCTCCATAGAATTGCCCTCAAAGTACTCGGTGTTGTCCTTGGGCAGGTAGCTGCGGGAGGTGGAGATGCCCCACTTGATAGAGCCCTCGTCCGGCTCCAATTCGCCCATCAGCACCTTGAAAAGAGCAGTCTGTGCCAATTCATTTTCACCCACAAAGGCAATCTTATCGGTTCTGCCCACGGAGAAATAGACCTTATCCAAAAGCTTCACGCCGTCAATAGTCACAGACACATCATTGACCGTGAGGATATCCTTACCCAGCTCCCGCTCCGGCATAAAGCCCACGAAGGGGTAGCGGCGGGTGGAGCAGGACATCTCCTCAACAGTCAGCTTGTCCAGCAGCTTCCGGCGGGCAGTTGCCTGCTTGGCTTTAGATTTGTTTGCGGAGAAGCGCTGAATAAACTGCTGCAGTTCTTCAATCTTCTCCTGATTCTTCTTGTTCTTGTTGCGGATCATTGCCTGCACCAGCTGGGAGGACTCGTACCAGAAATCGTAGTTACCCACATACATCTTAATTTTGCCGTAGTCGATATCCACGGTGTGGGTGCAGACGGTGTTTAAGAAGTGGCGGTCGTGGGACACGGCAATCACCATGCCGGGGAAGTCTAATAGGAAATCTTCCAGCCAGTTGATGGCTTCGATGTCTAAGTTGTTGGTGGGCTCGTCCAGCATAACAATGTCGGGATTGCCGAACAGGGCTTGCGCCAACAATACCTTCACCTTCAGTCGGGGATCGGTGGTGCCCATCAAATCATAGTGCATTTCTGTGCCGATGCCCAGGCCCTGCAGCAGGCGGGAGGCGTCGGACTCGGCTTCCCAGCCGCCCATTTCTGCAAATTCTGCTTCTAACTCGGAGGCGCGAATGCCGTCTTCGTCGGAAAAGTCCGGCTTTTCGTAAATGGCATCCTTTTCTTTCATAATGTCATACAGCCGCTGATTGCCCATAATCACGGTGTCCATAATAGTATATTCATCATAGGCGTGTTGGTTCTGCTTCAACACAGACACCCGCTTATCCGGGTCAATATGAATATCACCGTGGGTGGATTCCAATTCACCGGTGAGCAGACGCAAAAATGTGGACTTGCCTGCACCGTTGGCACCGATGATGCCATAGCAGTTGCCGGGCAAAAACTGCAAATCCACGTGCTGGAACAGCCATTGGCCGCCAAACTGCATACCCAAATTGCTAACAGTAATCATAAAATACTCCTTTTCCGCCGCCTGCGGGAATTTCTCCGGAACCCTTTATCCGGAAAACTTCTCACAACCTGATGCGCAGGCACATAATTATTCATTCTAATTCTACCACAAAACCGAGAATAATCAAGGGGAAATCTTCCGGCGTAAAGAAATTGCCACAGCTAACAAAATTAGCTGTGGCAACTGGCTTTTCTTTATAACAAATGCTCCAAAATATAGTCCTGCGAGTAGGTGGACAGGTCGGCAGGTGCAATGTCAAAAATGGTGCGGCAGCCGGTTTCGCCCCGGCTTGCCATACGGAACACGGCCCGTGCGCAAGCTACCAGCACACTTGCGGTAAACTCCGGATTGGAATCCAGAGTGAGCTTGTACTCAATGGTTTGCCGGTGCTCTTTGTTCCAGCCGGTTGCGCCACTGCGGATAACACTGCCGCCGTGGGGCAGTCCGGAATGCGCTTCTTGCATTTGTTCTGCGGTGATAAACTCCACGGTGGTGTCATAGTCGGCAAAGTAGGCGGGCATGGTTTTGATTTGCCGTTCAATTTCTGCCTTGTCTGCGTCCTCTGCTGCCACCACATAGCAAAGCCGGGTGTGCTTTTGGCGGGTGGTAAATTCCGGGTTGCTGCCGGCACGCACCTGTTCCATAGCCTCTTCCACAGGAATGGTGTACTGCCGGGCATCCAAAACACCGTCAATTCTCCGAACGGCATCGGAGTGACCCTGACTGACGCCCTTGCCCCAGAAGGTGTAATCCTTACCTTCCGGCAAAACTGCGGAGGCATACAGACGGTTGAGGGAGAAAAGACCCGGGTCCCAGCCGGCAGAAATCAGCGCCAAATGGCCGCTTCCCTTGGCGGCTTGGTCTACTTTAGCAAAATGGGCGGGGATGTTTTTGTGGTTATCAAAGCTGTCGATAATGTGAAAGTGCTCTGCAAATGCAGGAGACATCTCCGGCAAATCTGTTGCACTGCCGCCGCAAAGCAGCATCACATCGATTTTATCTGCAAAGTCTTTGACATCCTCCAGGCGATGCACCCCAACACCCTGTGTTGCGATTTTCACACTTTCCGGGTTTCTGCGGGTAAACACCGCCACCAGCTCCATATCCGGATTTTGCGCAATGGCGCATTCTGCGCCTTTTGCCAAATTGCCATAGCCCACAATACCGATTTTAATCATAATAAACTCCTTAGAAAAAATATCTGCGTCCACTTTACCACGGACAAAAAGCAGTTGTCAATAGACAAATTTCGGGATATAATAAGAGAAGAAACTATAAGGAGGAAATTACTATGAAAAAAGGTATGATTATCACCATTGTGATTGTGGCATTGGTGGTTATTTTGGGTATTTCCCTGATTTCCGGCTACAACTCTATGGTGACCTTGGAAGCAGATGTGGATGCTGCCTATTCCAATATGGATGTGTATATGCAGCGCCGTGCAGACCTCATTCCCAACTTGGTCAGCACCGTCAAGGGCTATGCTGCCCACGAGCAGGAAGCCATCGATTCGGTCACCGAAGCCCGTGCAAAGCTTACCGGCGCAGCCACTGTGGAAGAAGCAGCTGCAGCTGATGCGGAGCTTTCTTCTGCACTTAGCCGGTTGCTGGTTGTGGTGGAAAACTATCCGGAATTAAAGGCATCGGAAAACTTTGCCCAGCTGTCTGACGAGCTGGCAGGCACGGAAAACCGTATTGCCGTGGCAAGAAAGGATTACAACGAAGTTGTAACCAAGTTCAACACCACCATTCGCCGTTTCCCCAACAGCTTGCTGGCGGGTATGTTCGGTTTTGAGAAAAAACCGCTGTTTGCCGCAACGGACGGTGCGCAGAATGTGCCCAATGTGGAGTTTTAAGCTTTATGAATAGGCGGATTTTCGGAAGTATCCTTGCCCTGTGTCTGCTTGCCTGTCTGGCAGTTCCGGTGGCAGCTGAGGTGGTATCCCCCACAAGTGATTTCTATGTCTACGACGGGGCCGAGGTGCTGTCCGACGAAACGGAAAGCTATATCATCACCACGAACCGGGAGCTGGAAGGCAAAACCGGGGCGCAAATCGTGGTGGTGACTATCCCTTCCTTAGAGGGACAGTCTTTGGAGGAATATGCTACAGAACTGTTCCGCGGGTGGGGGATTGGTGACGCGGAAAAGGACAATGGCGTTCTGCTTTTGTGCGCCTTGGCGGAACGGCAGTTCCGCGTGGAGGTGGGTTACGGCTTAGAGGGTGACCTGCCCGACGGAAAAACCGGCAGAATGCAGGATGAATACATCATTCCGTTTTTAAAGCAAGACCGGTTTGACGAAGGTATTAAAAACGGCTACAGCGCTTTCTTGTGGGAGGTTGCCGCCGTTTACAATGTGTCAATCACCGGAAAAATGCCCACGGTGTATGCAGAAGAAGAAGAAGAACTTGGTCCGGAATTTGTGGTTTGCCTGATCATCGGCTGGCTGGTAAGCTTTTTAGGCGCTGCATTTCTGCTGAAAAAGAAACAGAGTGTTTTCAAGGGCGTATTCTGGGGGCTGGAGCTTGTGCAGCTTTTGGTATTTTCTTTGGTGCTGCAAAGCTTTTTAAACGGTCTTTGGATTACGGGCACAGGCCTGGCCTTCGGTTTGGGAATGGGCACAGGCAAAGTACGCCGCCGCTATGGCGGTCATTGGGGCGGCTCCGGTGGCGGCTTTGGCGGAGGCTTTAGCGGCGGCTTCGGAGGTGGCGGCTTCGGCGGAGGTGGCTTCAGCGGGGGCGGCGGACGCTCCGGCGGTGGCGGCAGCAGCCGCGGTTTTTGACGAAAAAATGAGCAACATTCTTTGTGGAATGTTGCTCATTTCTTTTGGACCGATTTGCCCCTTTGTGCATAACACACAAAGCAAAGGACGGAACATTGCGTGTTTTTGTGCGGTGAATAAATGTGCGCGAGAAATGGAATTTTTAGGTTGACACAAGGGGCAATTGGTGGTATGATAGGGTAACTTAATACTTATAAGGTAGAAATGAGGAAAATTATCTATGAAAAAGTTAATAGCCACTATTGTGTCGGCTTTGCTGTTGCTGTCCATGGTAGCCTGCGGCGCGCCGGAGGGTGGCAACACCGCCAAGGACAAGTTTGTGGTTGGTGTGTGCCAGCTGGTCCCCCACGAAGCATTGGATGCCGCAACAAAGGGTTTTGCAGACACTTTGAAAGCAGAGTTTGGCGATCAGATTGAAATCAAGGTGGAGATGGGCGGCGGTGACACCGCAACCTGCGCACCTATCGTGAACGCCTTCGTGTCGGAGGATGTGGATTTGATTTTGGCAAATGCCACACCTGCTTTGCAGGCTGCCACAGCTGCCACTGCAGACATCCCCATTTTGGGCACTTCCGTCACCGAATACGGCGTGGCTTTGGATATTGAGAACTTTGACGGCGTGGTTGGCACCAACGTTTCCGGAACCTCCGATTTAGCCCCCTTGAAAGACCAGGCAGCGATGGTGAAGGAATGGTTCCCCGATGCCAAGAATGTGGGCCTTCTGTACTGCTCCGGTGAAGCCAACTCCAAGTATCAGGTGGATGTGGTCAAAGCCGAGTTGGAGGCGCTGGGTTATACCTGCACAATGTATGCCTTTGCTGACACCAACGATATGCAGGCGGTGACCCAAAAGGCAGCCGATGCTTCGGATGTGATTTATGCACCCACGGATAACACCCTTGCTTCTGCCGGCGGCACTGTGGACGGCGTTTGCCGCGCAGCCGGTGTGCCGGTGATTTCTGGTGAAGAAAATGCCTGCAATATGTTCGGTGTGGCGACACTTTCCATCAGCTATTACAATCTGGGCGTGACCACCGGTAAGATGGCAATCGAAATCCTAAAGGGTGAGAAGAACATCTCCGAGATGCCCATTGCTTACGATGAAGCCCCCGTGAAAAAGTATAACAAAGAAATTTGCCAGGCGTTAAACCTGACAGCACCTGATGGCTATGTAGCCATCGGGGAATAAAATAAAAACATTATGAGGAGAGATTTGGTTATGAAAAAGTTAATTGCAATTGTTTTGTCTGCTTTGCTGCTGCTGTCTATGGCAGCTTGCCAGAGCGCACCTCAGACTGAGACCCAGGGCACTGCTGCTGCCAAGGACAAGTTTGTTGTCGGCGTTTGCCAGCTGGTTCCCCACGAAGCACTGGATGCAGCGACCCAGGGCTTTGTAGACACCCTGGAAGCAGAGTTTGGTGACAAGATTGAAGTTAAGGTTGAGCTGGGCGGCGGCGACACTGCAACCTGCGCTCCCATTGTCAATTCCTTCGTATCCGAAGGCGTGGACCTGATTATGGCAAACGCAACACCTGCGCTGCAGGCTGCTGCTGCCGCAACTTCCGACATCCCCATTCTGGGCACCTCCGTCACCGAGTACGGCGTGGCTTTGGATATTGATGATTTCAATGGTACCGTGGGTACCAATGTTTCCGGTACTTCCGACCTGGCACCTTTGAAGGACCAGGCAGCTATGATTAAGGAATGGTTCCCCAACTCCAAGACAGTGGGTCTGCTGTACTGCTCTGCAGAGGCAAACTCCAAGTATCAGGTGGACACTGTGAAGACCGAACTGGAAGCTTTGGGTTATACCTGTGAGATGTTCGCATTCTCCGACACCAATGACCTGCAGGCAGTTACCCAGAAGGCAGTTGACGCTTGCCAGGTAATCTACGTTCCCACCGATAACACCATCGCTGCTGCAACCGGCACTGTGGACGGCGTTTGCCGTGCAGCCGGTGTGCCCATCATCGCCGGTGAAGAGGGCATCTGCTCCGGTTGTGGCGTGGCAACCTTGTCCATCAGCTACTATGACCTGGGCGTAAAGACCGGTAAGATGGCAATCGAAATCCTGAAGGGCGAGACCAAGGTCTCCGAAATGCCCATCGCTTACGCAGAAACCCCCGTGAAGAAGTACAATGCCGAAGTCTGCAAGGATTTGGGCTTGACCCCTCTGGAAGGCTACGTAGCCATCGGCGAATAATATCATAATCAAAAGGCAAGATGGTATGGGGCAAACGCCTCATACCACCTCGCCTTTTTTCCAAGGAGTAGACAATATGATTTTCTTAGACAGACTGGGCAGCTTCGTAAACGCATTGCCCGGCGCAGCCTCCCAAGGCTTAATTTGGGGCATTATGGCCATCGGCCTGTACATAACCTATAAAATCCTGGAGCTTTCCGACCTGACTGTGGACGGCTCTTTCTGTACCGGCGGCGCGGTTTGCGCGATGATGCTGGCGGCAGGCCAAAATGTGTGGATTGCGATGCTGGTTGCGCTGCTTGCCGGTATGGCTACCGGCTGGGTCACCAGTGTGTTCCATACCAAGCTGGGCATTCCCGCTATCTTGTCCGGTATTTTGACCCAGCTGGGTCTGTGGTCTGTGAACTTGGCGATTATGGGTATGAAAGCCAATCAGGCGCTGAATGTGAATAAATATGATATGGTAGTATCTCTGCGGTATCTGCAGGATGTGACCAAGGGCTTGCGCCCCATTTATCAGCACCCCATTTTCGCAGTGGGCGTGTTCACTGCAGTGATTGTTTTGGTGCTTTACTGGTTCTTCGGCACGGAATTGGGTTCTTCCATCCGCGCCACCGGCGCCAACGCCAATATGGCAAGAGCCCAGGGTATCAATACCAATCGGAACAAGGTCATCGGTCTGATGATTTCCAACGGCTTGGTGGCGCTGGCAGGCGCGTTGCTTGCCCAGTACCAAAGCTTTGCCGACATCAATATGGGCCGTGGCGCAATTGTCATCGGTCTGGCTGCCATTATTATCGGTGATGTGGTGTTCAGTAAGCTTTTCCGCAACTTTGGCTTGAAGCTGGTGGCGGTGAGCTTAGGCGCAGTGATTTACTATTTAGTCATTCAGGCGGTCATCAGTCTGATGGATATTGATTCCAACTACCTGAAGCTGATTTCTGCGCTGATTGTGGCAGTGTTCCTGGCAGTACCCAATCTGCGGGGCAAGGTGTTCAAGCGACACGGAAAGGAGCGCAGCCATGCTTAAAATTGAAAATGTACGCAAAGTGTTTAATGGCGGCACCGTCAACGAAAAGGTGGCGCTGAACGGCCTTAGCTTAGAACTGAAGCCCGGCGATTTTGTTACCGTCATCGGCGGTAACGGTGCCGGTAAGAGTACGATGCTTAATGCTGTGGCCGGCGTTTACGAGGTAGACGAGGGCAAGATTTATATTGACGGCGTGGATGTAACCCATCTGCCGGAATACAAGCGGGCAAAGTTTATCGGCCGTGTGTTCCAGGACCCAATGATGGGTACGGCTGCCACTATGCAGATTGAAGAAAATCTGGCGCTGGCTGCCCGCCGTGGCAAGATGCGCACCCTGCTCTCCGGTATTACCCGTCAGGAGCGTGAGCAGTATAAGGAGCAGCTGAAGATTTTGGACTTAGGTCTGGAGGAACGGCTGACGG
>JAZRHG010000007.1:0-5490 GCA_045644625.1 Faecousia sp. | reverse complement strand
GTGATTGATGACTATTTTGAAAAACGGGCCTCTGCCTATGGCACGGAAAATGAGCTGGCAGACCTGTTGCACCTTTCCCGTCGGCAGCTATCCCGGGTGTTGCAAACAAACTACGGTATGAATTTCCGCCAAAAGCTGATGAGTGCGCGAATGGAGCACGCAGGCTGGCTGTTGCGTTCCACACAAAAAAGTGTAACCGAGGTTTGTGACGCCGTGGGCTACACCTCGGAGGCAATGTTTTATAAAAATTTCAAGACTTATCACGGTATGACACCGCTGCAGTACCGCAAAACCCATAAATAATTGCATAAAAAGCACGGTAAAGTCCGCGGACTTTACCGTGCTTTTTGATGCATTAAGGTCTTGTGCTGTCCAGGACAGAGTAAGTGTCGAAAATTCCGTCAAACCAATCGGAATGGCTCTTCATAGCAGAACCGGTCACCAACAGCCGGCCAAGGCGAATATAGCCCTCACCTTCGGTGCCCCAGAATTCACCCTCATTGCAGAAACCCAGATATTTTACAAAACCGAAGCTTTGCAGCACATCAAAATTATCTCCCGCATACGGAGCGGTGCTTTCGGAGATATCACTTTCCTTGGCAAAAACCAGGGTTTCAATGTGACCTAAAATGGGGGAGACCTCATTGTTCCACAAAGTCAGGTCGTGTTGGATTTGGGCGCTGTCCATTTGCCCGTAAGCGGCATTGTTGTAGGTGTAGCAGGCAAGCTCATAGCCTTGCTCCCGCAGGGCATCTGCCACTTGCTTTGCGGCAGTGATTTCGTTGCCGTAGTTGTCCGCACCGAATGTGGCTTCTGCCTGGGGATTAGTGCGGTAGCCGAATAGTCCGTCATAGCCGGTCAAAGCCAAAACGGCTCTTGCGCCCTTGTAGGAGAAATCGGGGTGGGTGGTCACGAAGGAATTGAGTATGGGCACAAGGTCAAAAGCACCTGTCTGTACCTGACCGGTTTGGTCAACCATTTCGCAGGTGATGTTGCCGTTTGCGTCGATGATGAGCTTGCTGGCAAAACCGTCACCGTCTTTGTCCGGAAGCTTATCGCCGTCGCCGTCTACCATATAGGTGTTGTAATTGACCTGCGTCTGGGTCAAAATCAGAGGCTTTTTGCCGGCAGGCAGATAAAGCTCCTGTACTGCGCCGTCCTTGTAAACATCAGAGAGCTTAATTAACACATAGTCATTTTCATATAACTGATGCAGAATTTTGGTAAATTCTTCTGTTGTTACAAAGTTTTTGTTATATGCCCCGCCATATTTTTCATCCTGAAAAGCCCGTTGGGGGTCGGCAATCAGCATTTGGAAGGAGATATTTAAAATGTTGTTGGTGTCTGTCCACTTAACCAAAGAGTTCTTTTCCTCCAAACACTGGGTGTAAAGCGCTTTCAAAGCAGGAAAGTTCTCAATGTTACCGGAAAAACCTTCCATCAGTGCCACTGCGCCGATGTAGTCATATTCCGCGCACAGAAGGTTGGCTTGACTGATGATTGACTCTGCCTCCTGTGTCTGCGAAGCCAACAAAGCGGCGCTTTCCTCGGAAGCTTTTTGCAGCTGCTCTTTCTCATAGAGGTTTTTCTGCACACCGCGGACGATGGAGCCGATGACAAATACAAGGATAAAGACAAGGGCAATGCCTGCAATGATGAGAGGCAAAAGTGTCTCCTTGAAAATCTGCAGTTTGCTTTTCTTTCTGCGTCTGGGGTTGGGCTGATTTGCACCTGAAAGATTTTGGTTATCCATAATTATTTCACCTTTTCGGAAAATTTCTGTATGTATTATACCTTGTTTGTACCTAAAAAGCAAGATGCTTGCTTTTTCTCGCCTTGTGCGGTATGATATGTTTATCTAAGAACAGGAGATTAGCTATGGAGAAAATTACCAGCTTTACCATTGACCATATCCGCCTGCAACCGGGCGTGTATGTTTCCAGAAAAGACAAGGTCGGCGCAGAGACCGTGACGACCTTTGATTTGCGGGTAACCAGCCCCAACGAAGAGCCGGTTATGAACACTGCCGAAGTGCATACCATTGAGCATTTGGCAGCCACGTTTTTGCGAAATGACCCCCAGTGGAAGGATAAGGTGCTGTATTTTGGCCCTATGGGCTGCCGCACCGGCTTTTATCTGCTTTTATCAGGCGATTACAGCTCCCGGGATATTTTGCCGCTGCTTACCGCTTGCTTCCGCTTTGTGGCAGAATTTGCAGGGGAAGTGCCCGGCGCGTCCGCCAAAGATTGCGGAAACTACCTGGATATGAATTTAGGCTTGGCAAATTATTGGGGCAGACGTTACAGCGCACTTTTGGAAAATATTGACGAGAGCCGTCTTGTGTACCCGGAATAAAGGAGAAAGCAATGAAAAAACTTGGAATTATCGGTGCGATGACCGTGGAAGTGGAGACTCTGAAGAGTCAAATGCAAAACCTCACCCAAACCGAGAAGGCGGGAATGACATTTTTTGAGGGCGAGCTGGAGAACCTGCCTGTGGTGGTTGTGGTTTGCGGTGTGGGCAAGGTAAATGCTGCGATGTGCGTACAAGTCTTGTGCGACTGTTTTGGTGTCACCCACATTGTCAATACCGGTGTGGCAGGTTCCTTGTGCGCAGAGCTGGATATCGGCGATTTTGTAATCAGCAAGGATGCCATTTATCACGATTTTGACTGCAGTGTGATTAACCCCAATTATACCTTAGGGCAGGTGCCGGGGCTTCCCGTGCGAACGTTTCCCGCCGATGCAGAACTGATAGAAAAGGCTTTGCAGGCTGCGCAGTCTTTGCCCTCAGGAAAGACTATGGTGGGCAGAGTTGCCAGCGGGGACCAATTTATTGCCGAAAAAACAATTAAAGAGAAAATTATTGAAAATACAGGCGCATTGTGCACGGAAATGGAGGGCGCAGCCATTGCCCATACCGCTTGGCGAAACGGCGTGCCCTTTGTCATTATTCGTGCAATTTCCGACAAGGCGGATAATTCTGCGGAAATGGACTTTCCCACCTTTGAAGCCATTGCAGCCAAAAGCTGTGCAGCCCTGACGCAGAAACTGGCGCAAATATTATAAAATAACAGGCGACGCGCCTTATAAAAAGTGTGTCGCCTGTTATTTTAATTTGTAACCTGATAGGTCTGATTTGCCTCGAAACGGAATTGATAGGGAAGTCCCTCGGCGGTATACGTGCAGGAATACAAAATGCCGGAAGATAGCGGCAGACCGGAGCTTGCGTCTAATTCCAAATAAGCAATAATCTCGTCTATCATATCCTTTTCGGAAAGCTCCGTCAGCATGTTGGGGTTTTGGTAGAGCGTATTGCAGGCGTTTTGGCTGATTTGCTGGGCGAAGTCTTTGTTTGCCGTGTAGGTGATACGCACAACGCCACCCACTGCTTCTTTTTGACATTGCGCTATATCCTTGGGGAGCAGTACGGTGCTGATTAGATTGTTCAGGCAGTAATCCTGCATTTCCTGCTCGGAGATGTCTAAATTCTGGGTAGAGGGAATACCGGTGATTTCCAGCTCATAAACCCCCAATTTAAATGTTTCCGATTGCTTGTAAATGCTGTCTTGTCCTGCAAGGCTTTCGTTGGAAAGTACGGTTTCTGTTTCCACCTTTGCAGACCAATCGATATCATTTTTTACTTCTAAAGTAACTGTTTTCGTGCGCGTATCTCCAAATGCCTGGAAATAGGTGGTCTCTTTGCTGACGGACCGGATGTTGTCCATTTGTGTCAAGAAACCGGTGGCGCGTTCCAGCATTTTAGGACCGTCAGAGTATTGAATTTGTGTGTAGTTTTGCGTATTGTCCGGAACAGAAATTTCCGGCGTTTCTTCTGTCAGTTGTGCGGTAAATGTCACCCGGTGAGATGCATCCAATATTTTATACTCCAATATATAGACGCATTTTGTCAGCCTGCCTGTATAGTTGATGTAGGCGGTACCGGATGCGTTGGTGAAAGTGATGTCGCCGGTGTAAGCCCAGGCTTCCGGCGCGATTGCATCTGCAATGTGCACCACATATTCCTCTCCCGAGTCCACACCGGAAAATGTGTTATACAAGCTACAATCCAACAGGGCAATGGGTATCATTTTTTGCACATAGTCAGCAGAAGCAATCATACTTTTGAAGTAGCTTTCGTTGATTGCGGTGAAAAGTGTGTCATCAGAAAACACCTCGGAATATTCTGTGTGATGCTTTCCGCTGGTAAGGGTTTCTTCTTTGCAAACCTTCATTTCGTCCGAGCCAAGCCCCAGGCAGGAAAGCAATATAGTTGCATTTTCCGAATACGTGTTGCCGCTTGCTGTAATTTGGTGTGCCTTTGTAATTTCCAGCACATAGCTGCGCATATCCCTGGCGGCATCTGCAGCATTCATATACACGGTTTTTGCGTCGGTAAGCTCAGTGACCGGTCTTTTTCGCAGCCGTGCAATCAACAATCCCACAGCCACTGCAATCACCAGGATAACTGCAGCAATTCTAATGATTTTGCGTTTATTCATAGTCATATCCTCAAAAAAGGTTGGTAAGGTATAAAAACAGTATATCATATTCCTGTGTGTATTGCAAATCGAAGAAAATAGAAAAATGGAAAGAAAAAAGCAGACCGCAAAATTGCGGTCTGCTTGTGTAATCTTTGAAATAATACGGATTATCTCTTGGAGAACTGAGGTGCGCGACGTGCAGCCTTCAAGCCGTACTTCTTTCTTTCCTTCATTCTGGGGACCCGGGTCAGGAAACCTGCAGCCTTCAGAGCGGTACGGTTCTCGGGGTTCAGAGTCAGCAGTGCGCGGGAAATGCCGTGACGGATAGCGCCGGCCTGACCGGAAACGCCGCCGCCTGCGACAGTCACAACAATGTCAACCTTACCCAGCATATCGGTGGTGACCAGGGGCTGACGACCAACCAGCTTCAGGGTCTCCAGACCGAAGTAGTCGTCCATATCACGGCCGTTGATGATGATAGAACCGGTGCCGTTCTCGTAAATGCGAACACGGGCAACGGAGGACTTACGGCGGCCGGTGCCGTAGTTATACTTTCTTTTGCTCTCGTACATAATCGATTACCTCCAAATTACAGAGTCCATGCTTCGGGCTTCTGAGCAGCGTGGGGATGCTCGTTACCCTTGTACAGGTGCAGGCGGGTCATAGCGTTACGACCCAAAGTGTTCTTGGGCAGCATACCCTTGACAGCCAGCTCCATAGCATAGTCGGAGCGGTTTTCCATCATGATGCGAGCCTTGGTTTCCTTCAGACCGCCAATCCAGCCGGATACACGGTAGTAGCTCTTCTGGTCCAGCTTGTTGCCGGTGAGAATTGCCTTATCGGTGTTGATGACGATTACATAGTCGCCGCAGTCAACATTGGGGGTGAAGGTGGGCTTGGTTTTGCCGCGGAGCAGGTTAGCAACGGTGACAGCAGTACGGCCCAGGGGCTTGTTAGCAGCGTCAACCACATACCACTTACGCTCAACGGTCTCCTTTTTCAGAAGT
>JAZRHG010000006.1:0-18177 GCA_045644625.1 Faecousia sp. | reverse complement strand
GCTGATTTTGATTAGTTCTGGGTTTTCTCCATTGCGCGGATCAGTTCGTTTCTGGTCTGACGGAACAGCACTGCATCGTTTTCCACATCGTTAAAGGCATGGAATACCTTGCCGCACAGCTGGTCTGCCAGTGCCTTATCGGACTTCTCCAAAGCGCGGAGCATTTCATACTCTTCTGCGCCGGCACGCATATTTTCCAGTCGGACGGAAATCCAGGGACCTTCCTCAGTGGGGTAAACCAGGCAGGTATCTCCGGGAGGCAGGGGGCAAATTTCGTTGGCGTAATTGAGGGTGGGGCAGCTTTCCTTGAAGGGGTCCTGACCGCCCTGGAAGTTATTAAATGCCCAGTGGAGGTAGCCCACCATATCGTAAGCATAGGTTGCCCAGCCGTGGTAACGGACAGCCAGCAGTGTGCCGTCGGTGAAGCGGTTGATGTAGCCGTTGCCGCGAGGACCGCTGCAGTCGTAATACCAAAACTCACCTTTGCCCAGCTTACGGACGATCTCAAATTCCTTCTGATGCTCTAAGTACTGGTTGCTCAGCACCACATAGGTGTCCAGATAGCCCTGTGTCCAGCCGAAGGAGGTAGGCTCGAACTGGCGAATCTTGGGTGCCAGCTTCTTCATGATGCCGCTGAGGGCACGCCACTCCAGGAAGTTGGTGGCTCTGGGTTCATCGCAGACAGAAATCATATACATATCCAGCCAGCCGTTGCGCTCTAAGAAGTCACTTAAGGCGGGCAGGAACTGTGCCATAAACTGGTAAGCTTCGAAGGAGGTTGACTCCAGCTCGTGGACATACAGTGTGGAAACCTCGATGTTCTTGGAATAGCCGAAGTGGTCATAGAAGCCTCTGAAGCCCAAATCCACCATCTTCTTCATATACTTTTCCATCTCGGTGAAGTCAAATTCGTACTTGTTATCACCCAGGTCCTTGACGCACTCACGGGCGATCTTGGCAGGCACATAGTTGATACGGGTACGGCGCATTTGTGCGTGGTAGATATCGTCCAGCTTCTGGAATTCAGGCGTGCCGACTTTCACATTGTGGTACTCCTCAACCTTGCTCTTTTCGTACCAGATGCACATCTTCATGCTTTCTTCGGGGATAACCACAGTAGAAACCTCAATCTCCACAGGGATGGTGGTCTCACCAATCTTCACACTACCCTTAATGACGCCGGGCTTGGCATCCTCGGGGATGGGCAGAGAGAAGTAAACTGCGGCTACACCGTCTTTGAAAGTAACCTCGCCGGCATAGGGCTTCAGGCAGTCGTACACATCAAAGGGTGCGTCACGCTCGGGGGTGTGGGGTGCCCGCTTTTCCTCGGTCATGAGGGCATTGTCCTCCACGGGGATTGCCACCATCTCATAAACCTCCGGCTCCCAGCCCTGGCAGGTAACCTGGATGCTGCCGCTGCCCTCGGTCAGAAGCACCTGGGCATTGGCATAGCTGCCGCGGGGGGTCAGGATTTTGATGCTGTCGGTGGCAGACTGGTACTCGGTGATGTCCGGGTACAAAAATTCTACAGGGTCAACGCAAATGTATTTCATAAGTATTTCCTCCTACTTATTATTTTCCCCTATTATTGCTCTTGATTTTGCTTGCCTTCTTCGTCTGTTCTTGCGAACATTCTAAAGTCAAAGGCGGCAGGCAGTTCCCGGGCTTCCATGCCCATTTTCTGCTTCTCCTCCTGAATAAAGAACCACAGGTCGGTGATAGATTCTTCGCCCTCGCGAATGTCCGGCACCACCAAGCCGCCGTCACGGCAGAGAAGCTCCTCCGCCTCCAGCACCTTGCCGGTTCTTGCCAGGGCAAAGGCATAGTACAGCTGGCAACGGCGGTTTTCCTTAATTTTCTGAGAAGCAACCTGGAAAATCTCCAAGGTCCGTGCAGCATCTTCTGTCTTGTAGAGAATGCGCAGCACCTCTTTCATCAGCGACAGCTCATTGCCCAGCAAATCATAGGCTTTCAGCATATGCGCCTTGCACTTTTCGGTTTCTTCGGTCAGCTCGTAGTTAATTGCCAAGGCATAGTGCGCCCAGGCAGATTCTGTCAGGCCAAGAGACCTCAGCAGGTGTCGCTCCGCCTTCTTATAATCCTTCAGGGCCGTCATTGCCGTGCCGTAGATGTAATGGGTGTACCAGTTGTCCTTGTCCTTATCTTCCAGTGCATCGGCAAGCATCTGCAGCCACTCTTCCTGACGGGAATAGGATGCGGGGATTTTCTTGGGAGAATGCACGCCCATGGTTCCCTCGTCCAAAAGCTGCTTCCAGGCTTCCTGTGCCTCACCCATAGCACCAAAGTCCAGGTGGTCGCACATCATATCCTGATGATTTAATGTCATACGGTACTTTTCCAGGGCGCCCCAGCCGTCGTTCATAGAAAGCAGCAGCTTTTCAGCGGGCCGTTTTGCCATAGACCGGGTGTCCTTCAGCAGCTGCTCCATAGCTTCGCCCGAAATGATATCGTTCAGGCAGGTTTCGGCGGTCTTTTGTGCTTCGTGCCAATCGCCGTGGACGCCCTCTTTGGGGGTCTGGATGGCACCGTAGCCCTCCAGCCACTCCCAAGCGGTGTTGGGAGGCATGGGGATGCACTCATACTGGGTGTGGACCAGGCCGCACTGAATTTCGTCGTAGTTACCGCTCTCATTGTCGGCAGTCAGGAAGTTCTGCCACTTGCGGCCTCCCTGAGAATCGCCCCAAACGAACAGCTTCCGGGAATTTAAGCGGGAGGTGGACACCTGGCAAAGGCCATAGCCCTCCTTATCCACCTGGCAAACATACTTTCTGGGGGCAAATTCTGTCTTCCAGAAGTAGTCACGGGAAACGATGTTTTTCCGGGGATAGGTCACATCCGTACCCTTATAGATAGGGATATCCAATTTATATACACCGGGTACCGTTTTACCGGTGTAGGGATCGGTTTCCGTTAAGTTGGTAAAAGCGTGGTCAGCAGGCACAATGACCCGGTCGCCCTCTTTTTCCACCACTGCAATGTTGCTCCACCAGTACATGGGAACCACATAGTTGTTGGCATTGGTGATGCGCATTCTGCACATCAGCAGGCGGGAGTCCTCCGGCAGGAAGAAGTCCATCTGCACCACGATGGAGCGAACACGCTCAAAATGGTACATACGCAAAACCGGCGTGCCGTCGTCCAGACTGGTCAGCGCAGTATTCAAAAGAGAACAGGTGTAGGGGTGGTGACCAAAATAGCCGGCATTCCACTCCACACCGCCGGCAAGCCAGGCATTGCGAATGGCCAGGTTGCAGGGGCGGACAACGGAGTTTGCGTACAGCAGCTCCTTGCCTTTCTCTTTGTCAACCAGCGACCAAAGTCTGCCGCCCAGCTGGGGCAAAAAAGTTGCCTTTAAGTACTTATTTTCTAAGATAATGCCTTCATATCCGGTGGGGTTTAGCTCTCTGTCGTACATATCCTGATGACGGTAGGGGTAGGAATTGCCGATAAAACCGTAGTTTAAGAACAGGCCGTCATCCTCGTCGGTATGGTTCACATAGACAGGGGAACAGTTCAGCTTCACAGGGGGCAAAGTGCTTTCTCCGTGGAAGCCTGCCGAAGGCAGGATTACTTTTTCTTGCCGTAAGCTCATTTTCATTTCTCCTCGTTTTATCCCTTACATTGGTTGGTGGCAATACGCAAAAATCTCAAAAAATCCCAGTTTGTTGCGTGCCAAACTACCGCAAATATAGGCAATTTTTGCGGGAAAGTCAAGCCTTTTTTTAGGAAATTTTCACAATTTTCTTATGTTGCAATTTGTGTCGATTTTTAATATAATACAAATAGTTTTTTAAAGGGGTACAAACCGTATGAAAAGGCTTTTTGCTGTCATTTTATGTTTGTTTTTTTGCCTTTCTCTGCCCCCCGCAGTGCAGGCGGAAGAGAAAGTTTCGGTGGACAAGCAGGCACTACTATCTGCCTTATATGAAGCAGATATCTCTGCTATACACCGGGCGCTTTCCCTGGGGCTTACCACCAGCACAGAGCTGACAGAATTCTACTTAGAAAGAATTGAAAATTATAACGAACCCTATAACTGCTTTATCACTATCTGTGAGGATGCCTTGGAGGTTGCAAAGCAGCGGGATGCGATGCGGGCAGAGGGCAAGGCAGAAGGTGCGCTTTTTGGCATTCCCATTGTTATAAAGGACAATATGAATCTGACTGGCTATCACACCACCAACGGCTACAAGAAAAAGGATAGCCAGATTGCCAAAGAAAACGCCGATGTGGTACATGCTTTTTTGGATGCCGGCGCCATTATCCTTGCCAAAACCAATATGAGCACTGCTGCGCAGGATGCCCTTTGCTCCATAAGCGAGGTAGCCGGAGAAACCAAAAACGCCTACAACACTGCCCTTGCCTCCGGTGGTTCTTCCGGTGGCTCGGCGGTGGCAACCTCCCTGAATTTTGCTGTTGCCGCTTTGGGCACAGACACCAATTCTTCCCTGCGAATCCCTGCCGCCTTGAACGGCTGTGTCTCCCTGCGACCCACCTTTGGACTACTTTCCAACAAGGGCATCAAACAGCTCAACAGCACAAGAGATACAGCAGGCGCCATCACCCGCACAGTGTATGACCAGGCCATTATGCTGGATGTGCTGACTGGTTTTGCAAATGGCTACACCGAAAACTTAAACGCCAATGCGCTGCAGGGTATGCGCATCGGCATTTTGGAGGAGTTGACCTACCCCACCGCAAAAGACGCCAAGCGGACAGAAAAGAATATTGACGACGAGGTTGCCGGGGCTTTTGAAAGTGCGGTGAAAGAACTGGAAAGTCTGGGTGCGGAAGTGGTGAAAGTGTCTTTTCCCAAGCTGTTCACCCTATCAGCTCGCACCTTCTCCAGCGGGGATGTAGCATACAAGGAAAAGCTTTATAATGCCTATTTGAAGGTTTTAGAAGAAAACGATGTTTCCGTTTTGATTTATCCTTCCTATCTTTCTGCGCCCATTCGCTCCGGTGTGGACGAAAACGGAAAAGTCTGGGACCCCACAGCGCAAGTAAATATTAACAACTGCCGCACCCTTTCCCCCAGTGCTTCCCTGCCGGAAATTTCCGTGCCCATTGGGGTGCATTCCTGCGGCGCGGGTATCGGTATGGAAATTGCCGCTCCGAGAAACTGCGAGCAGCTGCTGTTAAACATTGCTTATAGCTACACCCAAGGCTATGACCACAGGCAAACACCGGAAGGCGCGCCGGATTCTTATGCAGAATTTCACGCAGGCACTTTGCAGACGGTGATTGACGATTACCTGTACCGCTTGGAACAAAGCCAAACCGAGCCCACCACAGCGCCTACCGAAACCACCGCGGAAACCGTGGCAACCACTGTGCAAACAACAGAAGCACCCACACATGCCATTTCGCAAAATGATGTCATTCTCCTGTATGCGGTTTTGGGTGCTACAGGACTGATGGTCATCTTCATCGTGGTGCTGATTGCTAAGCAATCTCGCAGAAACAAAAAATCCAAAGAACTTGTGGGATAAACAAAAAAGCTACCCAAATGGGTAGCTTTTTTATTGGCGGAGATGGAGGGATTTGTTTACATTTTTGCCTTTTCTCAGGCAAAAATTATTGTGTTGCCACCGGCTGGACGGTGGCAAGCAACACTTCCCCGGAGTGTTGCTTTTACATCTTTCAAATCCCTCTTCTCTTTTTCGCCAATAAAAAACCACCCCGATGGGTGGTTTTTTATTGGCGGAGATGGAGGGATTTGAACCCCCGCACGCCTTGCGGCGCCTAGCGGATTTCGAATCCGCCCCCTTCAGCCTCTTGGGTACATCTCCAAAGACTGGGTTATTATAGCAGGCAGGAGGGGAAAAATCAAGGCTTTTTCACCATTTCGATGACCTGCATTACCTGTTTTTGGATGCCACTGCATTTTTCCCGGCAGTGGGGGCGCAGGCAGTTTGAGCAGTCCTTCACGCCGTTATCCAGATACACAAAATCGCCGCCGCACTTGTCGCCCAAGGCATACAGGGGGCAGTAGCAAAACAGGCAGTTGAAATCCTCTTCTGCGATGCCCTGGTGACAGGGAAAGTATTCGCAATCTTTATGCTGGAAAAATTCATAGTTTGCCATATTTTCAACACTCCGTCCAAGGATAGATTTGCGGTGGGGATTGGGTAAAGCTTAACGCTTCGCCGGTTTTGGGGTGAGTAAAGCCGATTTTATATGACCACAACGCAATCTCGCAATCGTCTTCCAGCAGGCTATACTTACGGTCGCCCACCAGGGGCAGATTACGGCTGGAAAACTGGGCGCGGATTTGGTGGGTTCTACCGGTGATAAGCTGGATGCAAATGCGGCTGAAATCCGCACTTTGGTTTAACACCTGATAGCGAAGGATTGCTTCCTGCACATCCTTTTCTTTTTCGGTCACCACATAGGTTTTCCGCTCTTTTTTATCCCGCAGCAGCAGGTCTCGCAGCTCCCCCGCTTTTTTCTGGGGGCAGCCGTGGAGAATTGCCAAGTATTCCTTTTGGAAGCTATCTTCCCGGATTTGGCGGGACAGCTCCGAGGCACTTGACCGGTTACGGGCAAGCACCATTAGGCCGCTGACCACCCGGTCTAACCGGTGGACAGTTCGTACATCGGCATTTTCATCTCCCAGTGCCTGCCGCACCAGCTCCGGCATGCCTCCCGGCTCATCGGTAGACAGCACACGGGGCGGCTTGATTGCTACCACAATATCATCGTCCAAATACAGAAATTTCATACAAAACCCTCTCTTTTCCTTATGGTAGCAGAAAAGAGAGGGTTTTTCAAGTTATTTCATTTTCTCAAGCAGGGTTTCGTAGAGGGTCTGCGTTTGGTCGGTAGTTGGAGCGTTAAGCACCAACACCTTTTCCCCGCATTTGATGACAATTGCGGCATCGCAGCCGGTGTAGCTATACAAGGTAAAGTTTCCAAACTCATCATTTTGAAATGTTCCCATAGACAGTCTGGCAGAGCCGAAGCCATAGACACGCATTCCCTGATCGAAATTTTCCCGATAGGTAATTTCCGTAATGGTGTCAAAGGGAACTGTCAGATCCTCGTGGTAGTCTGCAGTGATGCAAATGGCGTTATCCTGACAAGTAACCGCAATCTCACCGGTACACATCAATAACCCCGCAAGACCCAAAATCACAATAGCAGGAATAATCGCAAACAGGCTCTGCTTTTTTTCCTTTGCCGGGATTTCGTAGAAAACGCCTGCTTCTTTATGCTTTTTGTAAATACTGTAAGAATAAAGCACCGGTGCGAGAATCATAGC
Source organism: Faecousia sp. (assembly GCA_045644625.1). Taxonomy (GTDB): domain Bacteria; phylum Bacillota; class Clostridia; order Oscillospirales; family Oscillospiraceae; genus Faecousia. The sequence continues at coordinate 10,892 of JAZRHG010000006.1, read as the reverse complement.
AAATGTGATGATCAACACAGTGGCAAACATCACCTTAGTAGGCAGAAAAGCCGCCAACAAACACAAAACGCCGCCAATCACCCAAAGCTTTCCTGCCAATCGGTGGGTCTTATTCCAGTTTTCCTCGTTGTAAATAGTCCAAAACAGCTTAATGCCTAACGTTTTATTTTGGGTGACCTTGGGCATCACATTGCCGATGATCAAAAACAATCCGCCAAACAAAAGCGGAAAAACCAACTCCACAGACCAGGTTTTCCCCAGCGAAATACTATAGATAAAGCAGTTGACTGCCCAGGAAAGCAGCGGAATGATCCAAAAAACGATGCCCATTGCCTTGGGGTTTTGCATACGATTGCTCTTGTCAAGAGGGGTCACCAAAAAACAAATTGCGTTCAGCACTGTCAAAATCACAGGCACTAAAAATACCACAAAAGCCTTGGAGCCTGTGCCGTCCGCAACGCCGTCTGCACCCCAGTGGATATTCATCGTATCCGGCAGTTTATTCCATAAAATTAGGCCAACGAAAACCGGCGCCAACGTTAGCAAACAGGAAATTAAAATTTTCTTCAGGTTGTCTTTCAGCCAATTTTTCATATCCTTACTCCCCTTTCAAATCGCGGATCCAAAGCATAATTTCTTCCAGCACTGAGGCGTTAATATCATAGTAAATAAACTTTCCCTCCCGGGTATCCCGAATTAAATCTGCCTCTTTCAGCACAGATAAGTGCCGGGAAATTGCCGCGCCGGTGATGGGAAAATGCTCACCAATCTCCCCTGCAGAAAGTCTGCCCTTTTTCAGCAGGTTCAAAATATCCCGCCGGACAGGGTCTGCCAGGGCTCTTAAGGTATTTTGCAGTCCCATAACGCACCTCCACCATTTAACATTTAACTTAATCGTTAAATGTATGATACCATATATTTCTCACCCTGTCAAGGGAGGCACAAACAAATTTCCCGCCTGCAAAAGCAGGCGGGAAAAGACAGAGTTTCATAAAATATTATTCTTCTGTGGGAATTTCTTCCGTGGGAGCTTCCTCTACGGCTGCTTCCTCTGCAGGGGCTTCTTCATACACAGGTTCTGCGGGGATTTGCTCAACCACCGGCAGCACGGGCTGGACTACAGGCTGCACTACAGGTTGCACAATCGGCTGGGGCTCTTCTCTTCTGGGGGGCATACCCAAATCCTTTTTCCGGCTGAAGAAGATAAAGAAAGGCATTGCAATGGGGAAAACAATAGATAATACCAGGTAGGTGGTGGCATTGGACGGGTCGCAGGATGCGTACAAATCATAGAGTGTAATGTAGGTAAACACCAACACAACAATTGACAGCACCATCGTTGCTAAAGAACACAGCAGTGTCACAATTCCGCCCATGCCTGCTGCCAGGGGGTTTTCTCCTATCACTGCACCGACGAGCAGCACAATTGCGGCAATAACCTCCACAAACGCCAAAGCAAGCATCGCAATCGATGCACCCAGCAAAATCTTCCGGCGGTTGCGGACGCGGCCTTTGGCAACATACTGATACTGGTCGGAAATGCTGCCCAAAATCCACAAAACGCCCACAGGAATCCAGGCAAGCCAGGGGTTATTGATTTGGCGGCGTTTTGCCACGGTGTAAATACCAATGGACTGGAAAATATAGCAAACAATGCTCAAAGCAAACATTGCCAAATAAAACACCGCAAAAATACCCAGCATAACTCCGGCAAAGCCGAAGATTTCTGTTCCCGCTGTCGGTGTTTCCAGAAACGGTTCGTAGCCATAAAAATCCGGCGTCATATAAAATTCCATAGTGTAACCTCCTTATATATATAGGATACTTTTATTTTATCACAAGTATATGGCCAGTGCAACAAAAAAGTACGGGGCAATTGAACTGCCCCGTACCAACATTTTATTTTTCTTTCTTCTCCTGCGCCAGCACATTTTTCAGTGTTCTGTAATTTTGGTAAGCCTCCGTTCTCTTCCACTTGCGCTTACCCAAACCCCAAAGTGCTGTGCTGAGAGCAAATGCCGCCACGAACACAACCGCCAGCGCAATCACTAATGTGACCACCTTGGGTGTGGTTGCCTGAATAACCGTGTCAGAACCTATGCCATTCATACCGCAGCTATGGGCAATGGCATAGAGGTTTTTGTGGCAAGCTTCCCGCATTGCCTGCACAACCACCGGGTCATCTTTGTACTTGGGCAGTTGGTTGGTAATATAGAATGCCATCATCGAGTCAAAAGCGGTGGTTCCGCCCAGCACGCCGTCCACGCCGTTGACATAGGTGGTGAGCACATTGTCGGTAATCTGTAAGCCGTTGCAGCCCCACTCTTTGTTCAAAATTCCGGTGACCAGATTATGGTTTGCGCCGGACCACTGGGTGCCCCAACGGGTGTATGCCATCATCACACCGTTGCCGCCGCCCTGAGAGCTTTCCAGCGCGCCCTGGAAGGCCCGCAGGTAAATTTCCCGGGCAGCCTGCTCTGTCAGCCATACACCCAAGCCGATGCGGTCCTGCTCAGAGTCATTGAGGGCAAAGTGCTTGATCACCACGTGCACACCCTTCTCCTCGATTCCCTTCACCTCTGCCGCACCGATGGCGCTGCTCAGGTAGCTGTCTTCCGAGTAATACTCAAAGTTTCGTCCGCCGTAAGGTGTTCTGTGGGTGTTTGCACCGGGTCCGTACAGGAAGGCAACCTCCGCCGCCAGGCAGTCGTTACCCACGATTTTGCCCATTTCATAAACCAAGCTCTTATTGAAGGTGGCTGCCAGCACATCCTCGGAGGTCAGCGCGGTGGTTTCCACGCCCAAGCCGGAGCCAAACAAAGTGACCGTCAGACCCTGAGGTCCGTTTTCATCCCGGGTGCCGGGGGCTTGCACGGATTCAACAGGCATTGTCCAGTGGAACGCATCGCCAATGAGAGAAACCATATCTTCAAAAGAAAGCTGATCCAAAAGCTGCTCCCATTTGGGGTCATCATAGGAAAGCCCAATCATATCCACCAACTTCACCCCATTTTTGGCGCTCATTGTGGGCATTTCCATCAGCGAACAGGCATTGGGCGCATACTGCACATCCTGCAGCGCTTTTTTCAGCCCGTCGGTGAGGGTCAGCTTTAGAATTTCATCGGTGGGCATTGTGCCCTCCCAGTCGTTACGGGTTAAAAAGACAACCTTTTCTTCCACATCGTTACGGAAATTGGGATTGGCATTGGAAAGCTGATTGGTAATGGGTGTTCCGCAGTCACTGACGGCATAGGTGGTGGTATCCAGCTTGGGATTGTTCCACTGGACAGTCAATGCTGCATTGCCTGCCCGGTCCATACGCCCCCCGGTGTTTTCCGGGGTGTATCCCTTGGCTGCCAACACATTGTTTGCCGCATTGTGGGCATCGGTAGCTGCGGTGAAATAATAGTCACCGGCATCCAAAATATAGGTGCCTGCCCCGTAGGCATCAAAGCTTGCAATATTGTCACCGTCTACGGCAATTGTCAAGGTTTGGTTTTCACCGGGCTTTAGCACATCGGTCTTTTCAAAGCCTACCAAACAAACGGACGCTTTTTCTATCTGCTTTTCTGCATCATATGCCGTATAGGGGCTAGAAACATAGATTTGCACCGTTTCCTTGCCCGCCACATCCCCTGTGTTGGTAACCGTCACCGTGAAGGTATAGGTGGTGTTGTCCGGGTTATACTGCATTTTCAAATCGCTGTAAGCGAAGCTTGTGTAGCTTAAGCCGTAGCCAAAGGGAAATGCCACATCCTTGCCATAAGCATAGCTGCCTGCATTGCCCGTGCCCATCACGAAGTCTTCGTAACGGGTTTCGTAGTACTTGTAGCCCACATAAATGCCTTCCTGATAAATCATATAGGTGCTGGCGTTTTCAGGGATGACCCCTTCTTCGTAGCCAGCATAGGTGGTGGGCACAAAGTTTTTCATTGCGGGGCTGGAGTAATTATCAAAGCAGTAGGTATCCACCAGACTGCCGGAGGGGTTAACCGCGCCGGTTAAAATCTCTGCCACTGCATTGATACCGGAAATACCCACGCCACCAATCCAGAGCACTGCATCCACTGCAATGTCTGCATCCTGCAAAAAATCCATTTGAATGGGGTTGGAGCTATTGAGCAGCACCACCAGTTTTTTCAAAGTGCCGTCTTTTTTCATTTGGGTCAGGTTGCGGAGCATATCCAGTTCATTTTGATCCAGCGCCAGATAATTGGTTGTCAAAAAGTCCAGGTCTGCACCCTCGCCGCCTACCCGGGAAAGGGTTACGATAGCGGCATCACCAAAGTCTTTTACGGAGTTGAGCGCATCCTGGGGGTAAGCATTCCAGGGGGCTTCGCCCACTGCAGAAGAGCCGGTGAAGCCGCCGGAAACCCGGCGATATTCCTTACCTGCGCCGTTAATATAAAAATCCCACAGGGTGCCATTTACCTGCAAGCCTGCCTTTTCCATCGCAGACTTCAGGTTATCTGCCTTGGAGGCATCCACATTGGCAGAGCCGGTGCCGCCATAGACAATGTCCACCGAGGAGGTGGAAAACAGGCTGACTTTGGCATCCTTGCCTAAGGGCAATGCCTTATTTTCATTCCGCAGCAACGCTGCGCCCTCTGCCTCTACCTGCTTGACCAGTTCATAGCCGGCATTCACCCGATCTTCTTCATTTTCAAAGTCGGAGGTGAAGTAGTTGGCATTAGGGTCTTCGTTCTTTAGCGTCCAAAAGCTATCACCGGTAAACAGCGCAACGGTATTATCAAAAATGCTGACCAAAACACCGCCGGGCACCAAAATCAGGCTCAGCACCAGGCTGATAATCGCAAGGGTTTTCCAAAGAGTCACATTGCGCCGTTTTTCCCGCTTATATGCCTTTTTGTATTGCTTGAGTTGGATTTTTCGCTCGTCCATACTAAACCTCTTTTAAAGCAAATTTTCAGAAAAGTTGAAGCCGAATGCCTGAGGCTTTCGGCTTCGGTTTATTTTTTTACTCCACCACCAGATTGTACTGGATGGATGTGACGGCATCATTTTCTAAAATAATGGTCAATGTGCCGTTGCCGTCTTTCACAGTGTAGGCGTTGGTGCCGTTGAAGTTTTCCGCGCCGTAAGCTGCATCCACATCCGCCTTGGCAGCGCCAATGTAAATGCCCTCAGGGGTGGATACACTGTCATCGGCAAACCACCAGCCGTACACAAAGTCCTTGTCGCCCTGGGGATAGGTCTCCAAATAGAAGCTGCCGTAGTAATAGCTCTTATCCAGGCCGTCAAAAGCGCAGCTGGCAGACTCGGTGTATTTCTTAGGCTCACCCAATTTTTCAATGATGGGCTCGGCAGGTGCTGCCAGCTTGATCTCCACATCCTTGTAGGTAAAGGAGAAATTGCTGTTTGCAACAATTTCTGCGCCGCCGTTGCCCTGGGTCTCCCCGGAGGCGCTGCTGCCGCAAGCGGCAAAGCAGAACATCAGGCAAACTGCCATTGTGAGTGTAATAATCTTTTTCATAGTCCCTCCAAAATTTTCTTTCTTTCGTGATAGGTGTTGCACTTTTCTGCCCAGCTTTGGGCAATTTGTGCTTCTTCCCGGCGGTCGGGCACATTCAGTTCGTTCTGCAAGATATTGCCAAACCACTTTGACGCTTTTTCTGCGCCGTACACATTCAGGTGCAGGCCGGTATCATAGGTATCATACTCCCAATCGATGCCGATTTCCTCCTGGAAATTTAGCATATTGATGTAAGTCAGGTCATTTTCCTTGGCATACTGCTCTACCTGTTCGTCCCACTGGTCCCACCAGACCGGAGACAGGGCAGGAGCTTTGATAAGCACCAATTGGGTGCCCTTTTCCTTACACAGTTGGGTCATTTTCTCCAAATAGTACCAGCTGTTTTCCCCCAAGGTGTAGTCTGCCAGGGGGCGTTCTACGTGTTCATCGGTGAGGGGCTTGACGCCGGTTTGCATCAGATAGCCGTTGTCGGAAACGGCATCCCGTTTCAGCCAGTAGCGCAAATCGTCGCTATTCAGCTGCGACCAGCGGTCGTGGTAGCGAAGCAGGGGGAAAATGTAGCTGTAGGTTGCCTCTTTTTCCTTTTCCTCCTCGGTCATAGAAGCCTGGATAGCATCCCATTTGGATTTTGACCAGCGCATCCCGTCCAAAGTCATCCGGTTGTACGCCTCCCGCTGGCTTTGGCTGCCGGTGCTTTTGGGTGTGTCGTACTTCATAGACAACACATTGAACACCATCACCTTGGGTGTCTCATAACGGAAGGTTTCTTCCATCAGGTAGTAAGACTGCCAAATCAGCTGCTGGGCGCTGCCCCGGATATAGGAGGTAATGCCGTACTCCTCCCACAGGGTGATGGGAGAAAAGTTTTCATAGACTTCGCAGTCACCGATGAAAATCACATCGTTGTTACCTGCGTTATCATAGTACTCCCCAATCAGCGCGCCCTCTTTGGTGTTGTCCATATATTTGGGTGTAAGAAGCGCCTGCAGGAAATACAGCAAAATTCCGCAAACCAGTAAGACGGAAGTCAATATTACAATTCTCTTTCTCATATTGCCCTCCTAAAACTGGTTATAGATGAAGTTACTGGCATTATAACCAATTCCGTAACTTCCCATAAGCAGGACAATCACGAACAAAAGGAAAACCAGGCTGTAACGCAGCGCAGGCTTTGTCCAAAGCATTTCCCGCACATCGCCCTTTTTCTCCTCATACAGGCTCACGGCAAACATTAAAACGATGCCGCAAAGCAAAATGATATAATCCAGCCCCGTCAGACCCAGCTTCAGCATTGTGCCATCCCACAGAATATGGAAATTGAAGGTGGTCACCAGGCTTCCCATACGGGCAAAGTACTGCCCCACGTTGGGGAACAGGTCCACAATACGGATGAGGTTCATCAAAATAAACATTCTGAGGATTTCAAAGCCGCCGTAGGCAGGCTTATCCTTTAGCCCCGGGAATCGGTTATGGAACTTTTCATATAGCGGCGTTAATTCTTCCGACACCACAATCACAAAGCAGTTAAGCATTCCCCACAGGATAAAGTTGGGGGTAATGCCGTGCCAGATACCGGTGACTGCCCAGGTAGCTATGGATGCCACATACACCGGCAGCCGCTTGCCGAAATTGCCGAATTTTTCCCGAGCGGCTTTGCTTAATTTCAGCATAGGCTGGCAGACGGAAATGGGGTAGAAAATATAACCCTTCATCCACTCGCCTAAGGTGATATGCCAGCGACGCCAGTACTCGGCAATGTTTTTGGAAAAGAACGGGCGGATAAAATTCTCCTGCAGCTGGATGCCCAGTGCCTGAGAAATACCCATTGCCATATCAATACCGCCGGTAAAATCGGCATAAATCTGCACCGCGTAGAATACGGTCAGCAGGAAAAAGCCAAAGCCTGTAAATTCCGGCGCTTTCAGCGCAATCACCGCTGCGGCAATCCGGTCGGCAATCACTAACTTTTTGAAAAAGCCCCACAAAAGCCGCTGCAAGCCAAAAGACAGCTGTTTGCCGTCAAAGGGTTTTCCTGCCACCAACTGGGGCGCAAGGTCGGAAAATTTGCTGATAGGACCTTGAATCAACTGGGGGAAATAGGACACAAACAGGGCAAATTTCAAGGGATTTTTCTCCGCCCCCACCGTGCCGCGGTACACATCTACCACATAGCCCACACTTTGGAACATATAAAAGGAAATGCCCAAAGGTAAGCCCAACGTCAAAAAGGAGAGCTGACCGCCCTGTGCAAGTCCCCGGAAAGGCTCGGCAAGGCTGAATTTACACACCGCCAAAACCGCAAAATTCAAAACGATGCATATTAGCATCACAGTCCTGTTGCGGCTTTTGATTTTGCCCTTATATTCTTTTTTCTCTTCCCTTGAAAGGGTCTGCTTATTTTGCTGCAGGTATGTATCCTGCTTTTCCAGCTGCCTTGCCATAAGTAGACCGGCAAGATAGGTCGAAACCGTTGTCAGCAGGATAAAGCCCAGATATTTCACCCCTGCAAACAAATAAAACACATAGCTTGCAAGAAGCAAAAATACCCACCGGTACTTTTGGGGGAGCAAATAGTACCCCAAAAGCACCACGGCAGCAAACAGCAGAAAACTTACGGTTGTAAACTGCATATTACTCTTCCATCAGTCGTTCCACCAGAGCATACAGTGCCTTGGCAGAGTTAAAGTTTTCAGGTGTCAATTCCACGGCGGGAATTTGCACGTCATATTCTGCGTCGATTTCTGCCACGATGGTGACAATATCAAAAGAATCCAAAATCTTATTGTCAATAAGACCTTCCTCGGTGTCAAAATCCACCTCGGGATGCAGCTGCTGCAAAATATCCAGTAATGCTTCCATAATACTCTCCTTTATTTTGCCAGATATAGTGTCTTCAGACCGTTACGGTCGATTTTTCCATTGGCAGTCAGGGGCATAGCCTCTAACTGACGGGTCACGTTGGGGACCATATAGCGGGGAAGCTTCTGCTTGATATAGCCGGTCAGCTCCGCCACATCGATATCACCGGTGTAGTACAGGACAATTTTTTTCTTGTCATTGTCGAAGATGCAGCAGGCACTGCCCACCTGGGGATGCATATTCACAATGACCTCAATTTCCCCTAATTCTATGCGGTGACCCATATGCTTGATTTGATAGTCCTTCCGACCGGCAAATTCCAGCTCGCCTCTTGCATTCATTTTGCCCAAATCACCGGTGCGGTAGATAAGCTCCGGATAGAGGTTGTTCAGGGGATTTTGCACGAAGGCTTCGGCTGTCTTTTCAGGGTTGCAGTAGTAACCTAAGGTCAGCCGGGTGCCGCGGACGCAGATTTCGCCTTGCTGGCCCACAGCGGGAACTTTGCCTCTTTCATCCAGCAGAATGATTTCCGTGTTGTCAAAGGGTCTGCCGATGGGCAATGTCTCATCCTCGGCAAACTCTCTGTCTACCTCGTAATAGCAGCAAATACCGGTGGTTTCCGTGGGTCCATAGAGGTTAATAAATCTTGCCTGGGGCAGTGCCTCGCGCCACCGCTTAAACTGCTTGATGGGGAACACCTCGCTGGCAAAAGCAATCAGCTTCAAATATTCCGGCTTGACTGTATCAAAAGCGCGGAAGGAAGAAATCATCGTCAGCGCAGAAACTACCCAGCACAAGGTGTTAATCTTGTGGGTGTTCAAAAATTCCACCAGCTGAATGGGGAACATAAACAATTGCTTGGGGATAAGCACCGTGGTGGCACCGTATTTCAAGGTGGGAATCACTTCCTTGAGATAGGCATCGAAATACAAGGGGGTTTGGTTACCAAACACTGTGTTTTCGTCAAATTTCAGCACCGTACAAAGATTTTCCACATAGTCAATCACACTGCGGTGGCAAGCCATCACGCCTTTGGGCACACCGGTGGAGCCAGAGGTAAAGACGATATAAATGGGGTCGATGTCCAATTGCTTGTCCCGAATTTGGGCAAGGGCTGCCTCGTTAATCTCCGCGCCCTGCATTGCAGAAAAGTTGTAGATTTTACCCTGGAAATTCAGTTCCCTGGCAATTTGGGCAGTGGTATCGTCGCAAATCAGCGCGCCTGCCTGCAAAGATTTAAAAATCAGCTCAATGCGGTGCATGGGCATTTCGCTATCCAGCGGCACATAGTAGCAGCCGCTGTACATCACACCGAAAAAGGCCGCCAAAGTGGTAGGATGCTTTTGCATAAACACCACCACAGGCTGCTTATAAAAGCCCTCGCGGTGCAAAAATGAGCCAATACGGCGGGCAGTATCATAGGTCTGCCCGAAGGTAAGACCCATTTTCTCGTTGGCAAAGGCTACCTTATCCGGACATCTTGCAACCGCCTGCTCCAAATACTGTAAAATATTTTTTTGCATACCGAACTTCCTTTATCGGGTAATTAAGCAAGAATATTCCTTCTTCAGGGGCATGCCGCAGCGCACCACACACTGCTGGGCAAGCACTTCCAAAGCATCGACAAAGCCTGCGCCGATAGGATTGTCCCGCTTGACCAAGGAAAGCTCGGTGCAGCCCAAAATGGTAGCCTCCGCGCCCTTTTGACGCAGGTGATTTGCTGCGGCGTGGAAGCGGTCCATTTCCACAGGCAAGCCTGCCTTGGCATTTTTGTAAATGATGTGCATCACGTGCGCCTGGTTTTCTGCATCGGGAATGATGGGCTCCAGTCCCTGGGCTTGCAGCTCACGGGACAGAAGACCTGTCTGGATCGTACCATCGGTTGCCATAATGCCAACCTTTGTTACGCCGTTCTCCTTCAGGTGGCGCACCGTTTCACGCACACCGTGAATGAAGGGCGTGGGCAAAATCTCCATCAGTCCGTCCAGAAAATAATGGGCGGTGATACAGGGTACGGCAATGAAATCTGCACCCTGCTCAGTCAGCGCCTGACCGAATTTCAGCATCATCGGCTGGGGGCTGGGCTTGGTGTTGTCCAAAATGTGACCGGTGCGGTCAGGGATGATGGGCATATTGTACACCAGCATCGGCAGGTGCTCCTGGTCGGAGCCTACATCGGTCATATCAATAATCAGCTTCATAAAATGGGCAGTTGCCATAGGGCCTAATCCGCCAATCACACCCAGGGCTTTTTTGTTTTCAATCATTATCTTCTATCTCCTTTTCGCTGTACTCAAGCAGAGGGGGGTGAACCGCTTAGCCCCTCAGCTGTTATTCTTTGTTTTTGGGTTTTATCAACCTTGCCTTGCGCACCCAAAAGCCCTAAATGCTATAGACTGAGGGGTGCTATGCAGTTTTTGCAGAGCAGCTTGCCGTCAAGACAAGTAAAATTTCGAAGGGAATACCCGTTGGTATTTTCAAGACATTTTGCGCAGTATTGGCGGCAATAAGCCTGCAAAAACCTAACGGGGGTTCATCC
>JAZRHG010000005.1:0-4971 GCA_045644625.1 Faecousia sp. | reverse complement strand
CAGACTTCTTAGTTCTTCTCTGACCGCCGGGGTTCTTGTTGGAAGTCTTGTTGTAACCCATTGCGGCAGGAGAAACGCCCAGCGTTCTGCAACGCTTCAATACGGGCTGCATATTTTTAGCCATTTCGAATTCCTCCTATTGCGTATTAGTCACGACGTCTCTTGGGAGGACGGCAACCATTGTGAGGAATGGGAGTGACGTCCTTAATCATAACAACTTCCAGGCCTGCAGTCTGCAGGGCCCGGATAGCGGCCTCGCGTCCCTGACCGGGACCCTTGCCATAGACCTCAACGGTCTTCAGGCCATACTCCTTGGCAGCGGCAGCTGCGGTCTCTGCTGCAGTCTGGGCAGCAAGGGGAGTGGACTTACGGGTACCACGGAAACCCAGACCGCCGGAGGAAGCCCAGCTCAGGGCATTGCCTTCCAGGTCAGTGATGGTCACCATAGTGTTGTTGAAAGAGGAACGGATATGCACCGCGCCTTTTTCAACTACCTTGCGCTCTCTGCGGCGCTTAACAACTTTCTTAGTAGCCTTAGCCATTTACATATCCCTCCTTACTTCTTCTTGTTAGCGATGGTCTTCTTCGGACCCTTACGGGTACGGGCGTTGGTCTTGGTGCGCTGACCGTGAACGGGCAGGCCGCGACGGTGACGCAGACCACGGTAGCAACCGATTTCGCTCAGGCGCTTGATGTTCATAGCGACTTCACGACGCAGGTCACCTTCGATAGCGTAGTTGTGCTCAATTGCTTCACGCAGAGCAGCTTCCTGATCTTCGGTCAGGTCCTTCACGCGGGTGTCGGGGTCAATCTTGGTGGTTTCCAACACCTTTGCTGCGCGGGCAGGTCCGATGCCGTAGATATAAGTCAACGCAACTTCAATCCGCTTCTCGCGGGGCAGGTCAATACCAGATATACGAGCCATATTCTTTCAGCACCTCCTATTAGCCCTGTCTTTGTTTATGCTTGGGATTTTCGCAAATTACCATTACGCGACCCTTGCGCTTAATGATCTTACACTTTTCGCACATGGGTTTAACGGACGGTCTTACTTTCATACTGTTGAACCTCCATGTTGAGAATTTCTATCTCAAAAACTTACTTACTTCTCCAGGTGATTCGACCTCTTGTCAAATCGTAGGGAGACATTTGCAATGTTACCTTGTCACCGGGCAAGATTTTAATAAAGTTCATACGAAGCTTGCCGGAAATGTTTGCCAAAACGGTGTGTCCGTTGCCGATGTCCACGTGGAACATGGCGTTGGGCAGAGCATCGGTTACGATGCCCTCAATCTCAATTACGTCGTCTTTTGCCAAAGCTCATTAACCTCCATTGGCATTACTTTGCGTGTTCTGACTTAAATAAGCCAGATCTCTTCGTAATTCGCTGCTAAGCACCTTGTCGCCATTGCGTAGTTTTTCGGCGACTCTGGTTTCAGAGCGAAGGACCTTCTTTGCGTGTTTGCGCTTCTTTCGTTTCGGGTTTTCTAAGGAGCGGTCTTTGCCGTTTGCCAGATAGAGAAATTCGTCATCGGCACCAATTACATAGTACCATTTGCCGTTTTCCCGTCCGGCGGTGGCGACCACCACGTCTGCAATCATGAATTCTAATATACTATCAGGGTCCATAATTAAAGTCCTTCGGCGACGGTGAGTATTTCCGGCTCCCCGTCGGTGATGAGTACAGTATTTTCATAGTGGGCAGATAATTTGCCGTCTGAGGTGACGGTGGTCCATTTGTCCTTCAGGACCTGGACATCGTACACACCCTGGTTGACCATCGGCTCAATGGCCAAGGTCATACCCGGCACCAATCTGGGCCCACGGCCGGGACTGCCGTAATTGGGCACTTCCGGCTCCTCGTGAAGCTGCGCGCCTACGCCGTGACCTACGAAAGTACGCACAACTGAAAAACCGTTTAACTCCACATACGTCTGTACGGCGTGGGAGATATCGGACACCCGATTGCCTTTTTTGGCAAACCGGATACCCTCGTAAAAGCTCTGACGGGTCACATCAATGAGCTTTTGGGCGTCGGCGGAGATTTCGCCGCAGGGAAAGGTGGCTGCACAATCGCCGTGGAAACCTTTGTAATACGCGCCCACATCCACGGAAACAATATCCCCCTCCTGCAAGACATACTTGCCGGGGATGCCGTGTATCACGGTGCTGTTTACGCTGATACAGGAGCTGGCAGGAAAGCCGCCGTAGCCTAAGAATGACGGTTTTGCACCCTGGCTTACGATAAAATCGTGGACAGCTTTATCAATTGCTCCGGTGGTAACGCCCGGTCTTACCATTTCCCCTGCCAAAGCACGGGCTGCCGCGGTAATCTTACAGGCCTGACGCATTGCCTGGAGCTCTTGACCATTTTTGATTGTGATCATACTGTTTCCCCTATTGCCTTCAAAATGTCCCGATTGGCACTGTCAATGGACTGCTCGCCGTCTATCAGGCAAAGCTTGTTTTGCTCTGCGTAGTAGGCTTTGAGCACCTCTGTGCTTTGGTGGTAGACCTCCAGACGATGCAAAACCGTTGCCGGCTCATCGTCTTTGCGGATGCTTACCTTGTCACCGCACAGGTCGCAAATGCCTTCGGATTTGGGAGGTTTATTCTCGATGTGATAGCTGGCACCGCACCGGGTGCAAACCCGCCGTCCGGACATACGCCGGACGATGGCCGCATCGTCAACCTCAAGGGAAATGACATAGTCGATGGTAACGCCTTTTGCATCCAGGGCCCGGGCCTGGGGCAGGGTGCGGGGCACCCCATCCAGGATAAAGCCGTTTTTGCAGTCGGGCGCCTGTACTCTCTGGGCGACGATGGATAAAATCACATCGTCCGGCACTAAAGAGCCCTCGTCCATATACTGTTTGATTTGCTTGCCCAGCGAGGAACCATTTGCCATGGCCTCTCTGAGCATATTCCCGGTGGAAATGGAAGGGATATCCAGCTTCTTGCTTAAGAGCTCTGCCTGGGTACCCTTACCGGCGCCGGGCGCGCCTAACAGGATCAGGTTCATGGGAATGCGCTGCCTCCAACTTAGTCTAAGAAACCCTTGTAGTGGCGCATCAGCATCTGTGCCTCCAAAGCCTTCACCGTCTCAAGGGCAACGCCCACAACGATGATGATAGAGGTACCGCCGATGGCTAAGTTCTGTGCAGAGGGCATCAGGTTGCCTGCCACGATGGGAAGACCTGCCACCACTGCCAGATACACAGCGCCGAATATGATGATCTTGTTAATTACGTTCTGAATGAAATCGGAAGTGGGCTTACCGGGGCGGAAGCCGGGGATGAAGCCGCCGTTTTTCTTCAGGTTGTTGGAAATCTCCACCGGGTCGTACTGAATGGTGGAATAGAACCAGCTGAAGAAGAAAATCATCAGAACATAGAATGCGAAGTATGCCCAGCTCTGGTTGCTCCACAGGTTGTCGTACCACCAGTTGCCGCTGTCAGCGGTGATGCCCATAAAGGCGCAGATGGTAGCGGGGATGGAGCAGATGGAGGAGGCGAAGATGACAGGCATAACACCGCTCATTGCCACCTTGATGGGCAGGTTGGTGTTCTGACCGCCGTAGACCTTGCGACCTACCACGCGCTTTGCATAAGAAATGGGAATACGACGCTCTGCATCGTTGATGAAGATGATAAAGACAATCAGCGCAGCCAGAGCCAGCACAACAATCAGCGCCTGCCACCAGGCCATACCCAGAACTCTGGACAAGGTGCCCGGCAAACCGGCAATGATGTTGGCAAACAGGATCATAGAGATGCCGTTGCCGATACCAAACTCGGTGATTTGCTCGCCCATCCACATCACGAAGCAGGAACCTGCTGCGAAAGCTAAAATGATAACCAGCGCAGGCAGGAAGCCCTCTGCGGTAATCAGGGTCAGGCCCTGGGTCTCGTAGTTACGCATCATTGTGTAGTACGCAAAGCCCAGCAGCACGCCCAAGCCGATGGTGGTATAGCGAGTGATACGCTCAATCTTCTTCTTACCAACCTCGCCCTCTTCCTTTGCCATACGCTCTAAAGCGGGGATGGCAACGGTGAGCAGCTGGATGATAATGGAAGCATTGATGTAGGGCTGAATGCCCAATGCCAGCACGGTTGCTGCGGAGAACGCAGAACCGGACATAGCATCGTACAGGCCCAGAATGGTGTTGGACAGGGTGCTGTCAAAGTACTCTGCCAACTGTGCCGCATCGATGAAGGGCACGGGAATGACACTGCAAATACGATAAATCAGCAGCATCATAACGGTGAACATCAGCTTCTTACGCAGCTCGGGAAGTTTCCAAGCGTTTGCAAACGTGCGAAACATTTACACCACCTCGGTCTTTCCGCCTGCCTGCTCGATTTTTTCCTTTGCAGACTCAGAGAAAGCCGCAGCCTTAACAGTCAGTTTCTTGGTCAGGTTGCCGTTGGACAGCACCTTCAGACCATAGGGGCATGCAGAAATAATGCCCTTTTCAATCAATGCGGCTGCATCCACAACAGCGCCATCTTCAAAGCGGTTCAGAACTGCCACGTTGATGGCGGTCAGGGGCTTTGCAAAAATGTTGGTGAAACCACGCTTGGGGATACGGCGAACCAGAGGCATCTGGCCGCCTTCGAAGCCGATACGGGTCTTGCCGCCGCTACGTGCGTGCTGACCCTTGTGACCACGACCACCGGTCTTACCGTTGCCGGTGCCGACACCACGGCCCTTGCGCTTGCCCTCAAAAGTGGAGCCAGCGACAGGAGAAAGCTTAGAAAGTTCCATTATTCGGTACCTCCTTATTCTACTTCAGTGACCTGCAGCAGGTAGCCGATCTTGGCGATCTTGCCGCGAGTCTGGGTGTTATCGGGCTGGATGGTCTCCTGGCCGATCTTGCGGAGGCCCAGGGAGTTTGCAGTAGCGATGTGCTTCTCCAGGCGGCCGTTCAGGCTCTTAACAAGCTTAATTTTCAGGTTTGCCATGTTAATT
>JAZRHG010000004.1:0-9408 GCA_045644625.1 Faecousia sp. | reverse complement strand
GCCGCTTGCAGGATGCAGTGAAGCGGATGAACCAATCTCCTCTGGGCGCTTGCGCATTGGCAGGTACCACCTACCCCACAAACCGCAGCCAAACTAAGTCGGATCGTAGCCATGTCGTTCTGTGAGCCAAGGAGTTGCAACCTAGAGTTGTCTTCCTAAGACCGCTTGGCCTCCGACTTGCCGCTTGCAGGATGCAGTGAAGCGGATGAACCAATCTCCTCTGGGCGCTTGCGCATTGGCAGGTACCACCTACCCCACAAACCGCAGCCAAACTGCCCAGGCACTGGGCTTTGACGGCATTTGCCGTAACAGCATTGATGCGGTGTCCGACCGGGATTTCTGTATTGAGCTGCTCAGCTGCCTGTCTGTCATTATGATGCACCTGTCCCGTTTCAGCGAAGAAATCATCCTTTGGTGCAGCTGGGAGTTCCAGTTTATCGAGCTGGACGACAGCTTTACTACCGGCTCTTCCATTATGCCCCAAAAGAAAAATGCGGACATTGCCGAGCTGGTGCGCGGCAAAACCGGCAGAGTGTACGGTGACTTGATAGGCACCCTGACTATGCTGAAAGGCTTGCCCCTTGCCTATAACAAGGATATGCAGGAGGACAAGGAGTCTATTTTTGATGCCGTAGATACCGTCAAACTCTGTTTGGATGTGTTCACACCCATGGTGCAGACCATCAAGGTCAAAAAGGAAAATATGTACCGCGCGGCGCAAAAGGGCTTTATCAACGCAACGGACCTGGCAGATTACTTGACCAAGAAGGGTATTCCCTTCCGCACCGCCTATAAGATTACCGGTCAGCTGGTGGCATATTGCATCCAAAACAATACCGTGTTGGAAGAGCTGCCTTTGGCGTACCTGCAATCCCAGCATCCTGCCTTTGAACAGGATGTGTTTGGAGAGATTTCTTTGGAAACCTGTGTTTCTAAGCGGATTTCCGCCGGCAGCACCTCGCCTCAGTCGGTGGCAGAGCAAATTGCCTTCTTGCAGCAATGGCTGATAGAGGCTTGACGGCACAAGGAGAGAAAATGAAAAAGGTATTTATTGACGGCAAAGCCGGCACCACCGGCTTGCGGATATATGAACGGCTGGAAAGCCGCGCAGATATTGAGATTTTGACCCTGTCGGAAGAAAAGAGAAAAGATACCGCTTGCCGAAAGGAAATGCTGAACCAAGCGGATGTTGCGTTCTTGTGTCTGCCGGATGATGCGGCAAGAGAAGCAGTAGGTTTGATTGAAAACCCCAACACGGTGGTGATTGACACCTCCACCGCCCACCGCACCGACCCGGATTGGGTTTACGGTATGCCGGAACTGACCGGACAAAGACAGCGCATAAAGGAAAGCCACCGCATCGCAAACCCCGGTTGTCACGCCAGCGGCTTTGTGGCGCTGGTTACCCCCCTGGTACAAAACGGCATTCTGCCTGCAGAGGCCCTACTTACCTGCACCTCCCTCACCGGCTACTCCGGTGGCGGCAAAAAGATGATTGCCCAGTATGAAGGCGCGGAACGGGAGGCGCTTTTGAACGCGCCCCGGCAGTATGGCTTAACCCAAACCCACAAGCACCTGAAAGAAATGACGGCGTTATGCGGTTTGCAGAACAACCCTGTTTTCTGTCCTATTGTGGCAGATTTTTACAGCGGTATGGAAGTGTCGGTTCCCCTGTTTGCCAGCCAGATTACCGGCACGGCAGAGGACATCAAGGGCTTATATAAGGATTACTATACAAAGGGCCTTATCCACTATGACGAAACCCCGGACACCGACGGATTTTTGTCGGCAGTCGCCTATTCCGGGCGGGATGATATGGGCATTTCCGTATTTGGCAACGAAGAACGGATTGTGCTCACTGCCCGATTTGATAATTTGGGTAAGGGCGCTTCCGGCGCAGCCATCCAAAATATGAATATTTTGCTGGGTCTTGCCGAAGACACAGGACTTACGATTTAATTTGCATACATAAGAGGTAGAAAAAATGAAACTGATTGAAGGCGGCGTATGCGCTGCAAAAGGATTTCAGGCAAGCGGTGTCCACTGCGGCATCCGCCATAACCGCACCAAGCGGGACTTGGCGCTGATTGTAAGTGAAACTCCTGCCACGGCGGCGGCGGTTTATACCCAAAACTTAGTCAAGGGCGCACCCCTGACGGTTACCAAGAAAAATATTGCCAACGGCATTGCCCGGGCGGTTATCTGCAACAGCGGCAACGCCAACACCTGCAATGCAAACGGCATCGAGATTGCCGAGGGTATGTGCCAGCTGGTGGAAAAGCACACCGGCATTGGGGCAGACGATGTGGTGGTGGCATCCACCGGCGTTATCGGTCAGGAGCTAAGCTTAGACCCCATCGCATCCGGAATGGTCGCGCTTGTGAAGGGCCTTTCTGCAAACGGCAGTCAGGCTGCCGCGGAAGCCATTATGACCACGGACCTTTTGCGCAAGGAAATTGCTGTGACCTTCACTTTGGGCGGCAAAGAATGCCGTATGGGCGGCATTGCCAAGGGTAGCGGTATGATTCACCCCAATATGGCGACGATGCTGGTGTTCATCACCACCGATGCCGCCATTTCCAAGGAAATGCTGCAAAAAGCCCTGTCTTCCGACATTACCTCCACCTTTAATATGCTCTCCATTGACGGCGATACCTCCACCAATGATATGGTCACCGTCCTTGCTAACGGCATGGCGGGTAATCCGGAGATTACTGCCGAGGGTGAGGACTTTAACACCTTTATGAAGGCGCTGAACACCGTCACTGTGCAGCTTTGCCGCTGCATTGCCGGTGACGGTGAGGGCGCCACCAAGCTTTTGGAGTGCACCGCCACCGGTGCAGATACCTTGGAAACTGCCCGGACGGCAGCCAAGAGCGTGATTTGCTCCAGCCTTTTAAAGGCGGCGATGTTCGGCGCGGATGCCAACTGGGGGCGCGTGCTGTGCGCCATCGGTTACAGCGGCGCGGATGTAGATGTGAATAAGATTGGTGTGACCTTCTGCTCCTGTGCAGGTTCTGTGGAAGTTTGCAAAAACGGTTCCGGCGTTCCCTTCAGCGAAGAAGAAGCAAAGAAAGTATTGCTGGAAAAGGAAATCGAAATTCAAATTACCTTGGGTGACGGTCCCTTCGGCGCAACCGCCTGGGGCTGCGACCTGACTTATGACTATGTGAAGATTAACGGAGATTATCGTACTTAAAGCAAGGCAAGGATGATAAACCCAAAAGAACAAAAAATAACGGCTGAGGGGCTGACGGTGTTTGACTCCCCTCTGCTTAAGGAGAACCCTTTATGAATAATGAATTTACCAATGCCCAGCGGGCTGAGGTGCTGACCGCAGCGCTTCCCTATATTAAAAAATACAGTGGCAAAATTGTGGTTGTGAAATACGGCGGCAACGCTATGGTCAATGAGCAGCTGAAGCAACAGGTGATGGAAGACATTGCCCTTTTGTGGCTGATTGGCGTAAAGGTTGTGTTGGTCCACGGCGGCGGTCCGGAAATCAGCCAGACAATGAAGAAAATGGGCAAGGAGTCCACCTTCGTCAACGGCTTGCGTGTGACGGATGAAGAAACGGTGGACATCGTGAAAATGGTGCTGGCAGGCAAGGTGAACAAGGACCTTGTCAACCTGATTCAAATGAAGGGCGGTCACGCGGTGGGCCTTTCCGGCCTGGACGGCGGCATTTTGGAGGCGGTCACCAAAGATGAAGCTTTGGGTTTTGTTGGGGAAATCACAAAAGTGCGCACCCAGCCCATCACCGACCTTTTGGAAAAGCATTATATTCCCATCGTTTCCACCATCGCCAGCGACCGGCAGGGCAATGTGTATAACATTAACGGTGATACCGCCGCAGCCTGTATTGCCGGTGCATTGGGCGCGGAGCGGCTCATTATGATGACCGACATTGCCGGTATTTTGCGGGATAAGGACGATCCGTCTACCCTCATTCCCCACATTTCTGTGGCAGAAGCAAAGAAGCTTTACGCAGAGGGTGTAATTTCCGGCGGTATGATTCCCAAGGTGGATTGCTGCATTGAAGCCATCCAAAAGGGCGTGCAGCACGCAGTCATTATGGACGGACGCATCCCCCACTCGATACTTATGGAATTGCTGACCGACGAAGGCGCCGGTACAATGGTCACGAAAGGTTGATGGTTATGATAACCGCTTTAGACAAACAATTTGTTGCTCCTACCTATGGGCGTTTTCCTGTGGAACTGACAGAGGGAAAGGGCAGCACCATATATGATACTGCCGGAAAGGCCTATATTGATATGACCTCCGGTATCGGTGTCACTGCGTTTGGCATTGCCGACGAAAAGTGGCTGGCTGCCGTAACAGAGCAGGCAGGCAAGCTGCAGCACGTGTCCAATCTTTACTATACAGAGCCTTGCGCACAGGTTGCGAAGCGCTTGTGCGAAAAGACAGGTCTTTCCAAGGTTTTCTTCTGCAATTCCGGCGCGGAGGCCAATGAATGCGCCATTAAGTACGCACGGAAGTACTCTATGGAGAAAAAAGGCAGCGAGTTTTGCAACATTATCACACTGAAAAACAGCTTCCACGGACGGACACTGACCACCCTTTCCGCAACCGGACAGGAGCATTATCACGAGCTGTTTCAGCCGCTGACTCCGGGCTTTCTGCACGTAGAAGCCGGGGATGTGGAAGGACTTAAAAAGACGGTGGCAGAACACCCCACCGCCGGTATTATGATTGAAATTGTGCAAGGCGAAGGCGGAGTAATCCCTCTGACAAAGGAATTTACCGACGCAATTGCCGAAATCTGCGCCCAGCAGGATATTCCCCTGATGGTGGACGAGGTGCAGACCGGCAACGGACGCACCGGCACCTTGTATGCCTATATGCAGTACGGTTTGCAGCCGGATATTGTGTCCACGGCAAAGGGACTGGGCGGCGGACTGCCCATCGGCGCGACGATGGTAAGCGAAAAGCTTGCAAATGTGCTGCAGCCCGGTGATCAGGGCTCTACCTATGGCGGAAATCCGATGTGCTGTGCCGGTGCGCTGAGTGTCTTGACGCGGCTCGATGATGCATTCCTTGCCCAGGTCAAGGAAAAAAGCGACTATGTTTTTGAAGCCTTGCAAAATGCCAAGGGAGTCAAAGCGGTGACCGGTCTTGGCCTTATGATTGGCATCCAAACTGTAAAGCCAGCCAAGGAAGTGGTTGCTGCTTGTATGGAGCGGGGCGTGCTGTGCCTGACCGCAAAGGATAAAGTCCGTTTGCTGCCGGCGCTGAACATTCCCTTGGAACAGCTGAAGCAGGCGGTGGAAATTTTGAAGGACGTTTGTCAGGAGGGTCAGTAATGGACTTAAAAGGCAGAGATTTTCTGAAGCTGCTGGATTTTACACCGGCAGAGATTATGCAGCTGATTGATTTGGCGGCAGAGCTGAAGCAAAAGAAAAAAGCCGGCGTTCCCCACAGGCTTTGTGAGGGAAAAAATATTGCCCTGATTTTTGAAAAGACCAGCACCCGCACCCGCTGCTCTTTTGAGGTTGCGGCTTACGATTTGGGTATGGGCGTCACCTACTTGGACCCCACCGGCTCTCAAATCGGCAAAAAAGAGTCCATTGCCGACACTGCCCGTGTTTTGGCATCCATTTATGATGGCATCGAGTACCGGGGCTACGGTCAGGAAATTGTGGAGGAGCTGGCAAAGTATGCCTCCTGCCCTGTGTGGAATGGCCTGACCAATGAGTTCCACCCCACCCAGATTTTGGCGGATATGCTGACCATTCGGGAGCGGTTTGGCCACTTAAAGGGTATCAACTTTGTGTATATGGGCGATGCCCGCTACAATATGGGCAACTCCCTGATGGTGGGCTGCGCAAAGTTGGGTCTGAATTTTACAGCCTGCGCGCCGGAAAAATACTTCCCGGACCCGGCGCTGATTGCCCAGTGTCAGGAAATTGCAAAGCAGACCGGTGCAACTCTGCGTTTTGAGACGGACCCCCAGACGGCGGTGAAAAATGCAGATGTGATTTACACCGATGTGTGGGTCTCTATGGGTGAGCCTGCGGAGGTTTGGAAAGAGCGAATTGCGGAGCTTTCCCCCTATCAGGTAAACACCAAGCTGATGGCAGCCACCGGCAAAAAAGAAACTGTGTTTATGCACTGTTTGCCGGCATTTCACGATTTGAAAACCGTCATCGGCAAGGAAATGGGCGAAAAGTTCAATATTACCGCTATGGAAGTGACCGACGAAGTGTTCGAAAGCGAACAATCCATCGTATTCCAGGAGGCGGAAAACCGGATGCATACCATTAAGGCGGTTATGGTAGCAACCCTATAAATGCGTAGAAAACGGACTGTGTCAAAGCAGAAGGCTTGACACAGTCCGTTTTGCTATAATTTTTGCCCCCTTGCCAAAGGCTAAGCAGCTATGATACAATAAAATCAGAAGTTTAGAAAGGGGTGTTATCTGTGAAAAAGTTGTTATCCGTTTTCCTGGTGGTAGTTTTGCTGTTTTCTATGGTGGTGCCGGTATCGGCAGACGAGGATGTTGTCACCGTTCACTTAAGCGAAAGCATGACGGAAGAGGAATTCCGGCAGTACAAAGAAGCTTGTGCCATATTTGCTTTCCGCGACTGGCGGTCGTTGAACGGAGCCACAGAAATACACGAAAAAGGGTACTACTATACCCAGGTGCTGAACCAGCCGGACAACGCATCCTTGCTGGGCTACCAGATTACCAATTCTGAATTTACCCGTAAATATTCCAGCTCCTTGGGATACGAAGCCTGGGTGAGCAGCGAGTGGATTGACCTGGATGTTATGCTGGGCATTGTGTTCAACTCTGCTGAATATGAGGAACTGAAAGACTATTATTTCCCCAAAATTCTTGCAGGCATTTGGGGGTGCAGATACGATAATCCTGCGGCGTTCGACAGATGCACCAATTCAGTGACTATCGATGTGTCTTTGCAATACCGGGGCAGCACGGGAAAAATCGTCGATTACAATGTATATGCGGTTTTGGATGACCACATTTATTATAGCGAATTTCACGAAAGCATCAGAGATTACGCCGTGGCGCAAATTGCGGCGGCAGCCAATCAACAACCCAGCCAGTATGCCGCAATGCAGTATATTCACGACTATCTGGCTTTGAATGCGGAGTATGATTATAGCGAATATGCGCTAAATGCGGCTTATAATTACACAGAAACCTACTATTATGCCCACTCCTCTTTTGGCATTCTCAATAATGGCCTGGGCGTTTGCGAAAGCTATGCCAAAGCATTTAAGATGATTTGCGACGAGCTGGATGACGCGCCGGTGTGTGCGCTGCTTACCAGCGAAACCCATATGTGGAACATTGTTCTACTGGACGGCAAATGGTACTGCGTGGACGTTACCTGGGATGACCGTGGCGGAAGCGTGGTGGTGGATACATATTTTCTTTGCGGCGACCCGGATATTGTGGACGGGGATAGCGCGGACCACGTTCCTGTAACCGATTTCGGTCCAGCGCCGGAGTATGCCCAAACGAAATATCAGCCTTGCAGCCACGCCTTAAGCGCCGTTCCCCAGGTCGACCCGACCCAAACAACCACCGGTGTTCAAGCGCATTATCAGTGCAGCCTTTGCGGCAACTTGTTCACCGATGCCCAGGGCAAACACAAAACAACTTTAAAAGCGCTGACCATCGCCAAGCTGCCCATTCCCCTTTCTGCGCCCGTCATTGCTGCAGCCAATGTTGCAAACGGCGTGAAAATCAGCTGGAAAGCAGTCAGCAGAGCCGAAAAATATTTCGTGTACCGACGGGCAAGCGCAAAAGACGCCTGGAAGAGAATCAAGACCACCACGGCACTGGAACACATAGATACGGCAGTGGCCTCCGGAAACGCATACCAGTATCTGGTGCGGGCAGTGGCAGGCGCGGAGGCAAGCGGCTATTCCAACATTGTTGCCACACGGTTTTTGGCAAGCACAAAGGTAACTGCAAAAAATGCGGCTGCCGGCATCACCGCATCCTGGAGCAAGGCGCCCGGTGCTACAGGCTACACGGTATACCGCAGACAGAAAACCTCTGCCGGCTGGTCCGGCTGGAAAAAATTAGCCACCACAAAAGCGCTTTCCTACACCGATAAAACCGCCGCTGCAGGAAAAGACTATATCTATGCAGCAGTGGCGTATTCCGGCAGCTACAGAGCATACTGCGTGGCAGGTGATGCGGTGCGCAGACTGGCGGTGGCCTCGGTGAAAACCGCCACAACCGGAAACTACCTGAAAATCACCTGGAGCAAAGCAACCGGTGCCACCAAATATGTGGTTTACCGCAGCCAGTTAAGCGGCAAAAAATGGAGCGGCTGGAGCAAGATTGCCACGACCACCAAAAACACCTACACAGACAAGAAAGTCAAGTCAGGTGTTACCTATAAATACCGCGTGTGTGCCCAGTATTCCGTTAGCAAAAGCGCCTATCAAGACAGCAATTCGGTGAAGCTTCTGACCACGCCTAAGGTTACAGTAAAAGCCTACACAAAGAGTATCATTGCCAAATGGGGCAAGGTAACCGGCGCCACCGGCTATACCGTTTACCGCAGACAGAAGACAGCATCCGGCTGGTCCTCCTGGAAAAAATTAGCCAATACCAAATCCCTTTCCTACACCGATAAAAAAGCGAAGAACGGCGTGCAGTATCAGTACACAGTCAGGGCGTATTCCGGAAGCGTGACAAGCGATATCGCCGCCAGCGCAACGGCCTGCATTCTTTCTACACCGAAGGTGACCCTTGCCAATTACAAATCCGGCATCAAGGTCAGCTGGAAGAAGATTAAGGGCGCAGAAAAATATGTGGTCTACCGCAGCCAGCTTAACGGCAAAAAGTGGTCCGGCTACAAAAAGATTGCCACAACCAAGAGTGTTTCTTATGTTGACAAAACCGCAAAATCCAAGGTCAGCTATAAGTACTATGTGGTTGCCGTTTCCGGCAGCTCCCAAAGCAGCCACAAAGCAACATCTGCCCTGAAATACACAGTAAAAAAGTAATGAAAATCAAAAAAGTAGAGATTACCTTTAAAAATATGGACTGGATTACGAGTCCTATCGAAGCGTTTGCGGATATGACGCTGGCGGATATCCAAATCAAGCATTACGGCCTTTCGGCGGAAAGGGTCTTTTTGAAACTGAAAGCGCAGTCGGACCGAAGAGTTCAGGAATTTCAAGGCGATGTGTTTACAGGAGACTATGACCTGCGCCTGTTTGAACGCCTGCAGCGATGCGACATTTCGCACATCTGCCTGCATTACGCTGATGGGACTGTAGCAGAATTTTCGGTTCCTTGGCCGGATGAAGACGACTACAGAAACAGTTTGCAAACAGTATGGGTAGACGAAACAGACAGTTTGTGCATCGAAATCGGGAAGGAGGCCGAAGCGTAAG
>JAZRHG010000003.1:0-9952 GCA_045644625.1 Faecousia sp. | reverse complement strand
ATGCCGTTTCTGAAATCGCTGACAGAAATCATTTTTATTTTCCTCCTGATGGATATTTTTTACATAGTTATAGCTCGTATATTGTACTGCAAAATTCCGGTAATTGCAAGTAGAAATATGGTTATTTTCAGATAATAATTAAGTTTTTGGGGCTTTGAGTGATATTTTCGCAGCCATCGGCGGTGAAAATCACCAAATCCTCAATGCGGACGCCGAATTTTCCGGGCAAGTAAATGCCAGGCTCGGCAGAGGTAATCATATTGACCTGCATTGCCGTCTCCCCTTTGGGATTGCAGTTGGGTGCCTCGTGGACCTCCATTCCCAGGCTGTGTCCGTAACCGTGACCGAAATAGTCACCGTAGCCAACATCCACGATTACCTGACGGGCTGCGTTGTCAATGTCTCTTCCCAAAACACCTGCACGGGTGGCTGCAATACCGGCAAGCTGGGCTTTCAGCACGGTGTCATACACCGTTTTCATTTCCTCGGTTGCATAACCCACCGCCACTGTACGGGTCATATCGGAGCAGTAGCCGCCATACAGAACGCCAAAGTCCATTGTGATAAAGTCGCCCTCGCAGATTACACGGTCTGTGGCAACGCCGTGGGGCAGGCTGGTGTTGGGACCGGACACTACAATGGGGTCAAAGGAAAGTCCCTCACCACCGTTTTTATACAGGCAGTAAATCAGCTCTGCCTGCAGCTGCTTCTCTGTCATACCGGCTTTGATACGGGTCAGCACCTCGGAAAATGCTTTGTCGGTAATCTTTTGCGCCTGACGGATACGCTCCAGCTCCCATTCTTCTTTCACGGCACGGAAGCTGTTGATTTTCTTTCCACAAGCAATCAGCTCTGCCTTCAGGCTTTCCTGATAGCTTTGCAGCTCTGCGACAGTTAAATACTCCTCTTCAAAACCAAGGCGTTCCACGCCAAACTGGGCGATTGCATCGTTTAGCAGCTTGGAATAGGGATTGGCTTTGTTCATTTCCAGAACATCGAAGTTCTGAATGCCATTTTGCGCTGCCTCAATGTAGCGGCTATCGGTGAAGTAGCGGCAGCCGTTCTTTGTGACGATGGCAACGCCCTCGGCAATGTCGCACTCTGCGCCGTAAAAGCGGCTGTAGCGGCTGGTCAGCAGCAGTCCGTCAATGCCATTTTCCAGCAGCGATAAGTATTTTTCAATGTTTTTCATATTTCACACTCCTGTTTTTTCCTATGTAAATAAAGGGCAGCACCGCAACGTGGCGCAGCTTCAGCCAAATGTTGTGGTTGTCAATAGCCTTGACCAAAATGGATTTTACGCCGGCACAGTTTGCACCCAAAGTATCTGTAAAAATCTGGTCCCCTGCCAACGCGCTCTCTTCGGGGCGGACTTGATACTTTTGGAGGCAACGGACAATTCCGTCGGAAAAAGGCTTTCTTGCGTGGGTGATACAGTCAATGTGGTAAATTTGGCAAAATCGCGGCACACGCCGGTTTTTGCTGTTGGAAACCACACATATTTGCACATCGGATGCATTCATTTCCTGCAGCCAGGTCAGCATTTTCTTACTGGGAATGTCCGTGGTGTAAGGCACAATGGTGTTGTCAAAATCCAGCATTAACAATCGGATGCCCAGTTTCTTCAGGTCCGCAGCCGCCAGGCTGGTAATTGCGTCTACCTGAATAGACGGCAGTAAGGAAAAAGACATATCGTCACTCCTCGCTTCATAAATTATAATATCATTATACCATACGGGAGGTTGTTTTGTCTATGGCTTTGCCCTGTTATATGGCGATGACAAGCGCAGAATTTGCAAGTGCTGACAAAATTCCCACGCATCCGGCCTGGATGGCTTGTCATTTCTCCGTTTACGGAAAGGGACTGTCGAATTTGCCCCAGAATTTTCCACAAAATAGTATGATTATACTCAATGACAGCGTACCGCCTTGCTCCCATCAGCCGGATGTGATTTTGCAGGAATTGGATACACTTATCCAGCGATTAAAACCCAGTTACTTTTTGTTGGATTTTCAAAGGCAGGATCATGAAGAAACATTTTTCTTAACTGAATGCCTGTGTCAGGCACTGCCCTGCCCTGTGGGCGTTTCGCATTTGTATGCAGAAAATCTAAATTGTCCGGTTTTTCTCCCGCCACCGCCGCTGCTAAAGCCATTGAGGGAATATCTGGCACCTTGGAAGGGTCGGGAAATTTGGTTGGAAATTTCTCCCGATGCTGCATTGGTTACACTTTCGGAAGAAGGTGTGCAAATATTGTGGGATACAGAGGTTTCTCTCGAGAACCCAGTCTTTGCCAACGAAAACCTTGCCTGCAAATATCAAACGGAGCTGCTTGAAAACACCGCGCGATTTCATATAGAACGGGATTTGGCGCTTTACAAGCAGGAAGCTGAAAATTGCGGCGTGTCCCTTTTAACCGGTCTATATCAGCTGCTTAATTAAGAAACCCGAAAGTTACCTTTCGGGTTTCTTTGTTGCTTTGTAGAGGATGGGCAATAAAAGCATTGCCAAGCTGCCACCCAGCAAGGCAGTAATGAGCTGCGGCCAGGAAAACATTGCTGTAAAAGTTTTCACCTGCGGTGCTTTCAGGCTGTCACCCAGCAAGGGAATCAGTATCTGCACCACCGCCAAATATAAGATGGCAAATTTTGCAAATGCACCAAGAATAACGCCAAAAATCCGCCGCCACATTTTCCCTTTGGAAACAAGCGAGAGCACAAGGACAAACACCACATTTCCCAACGCAATGCAGGGTACGATTGGAAGCAATTTAGGCCCAATTCCCAAAATAAATGCAAAAAACGGAGATAACACCGCCACCACAATACCGCAAACAATCCCGCCAAATAAAGACGCCACGGCAAGCACACAATTTACAAGGGTGCCGGTGATATACTGACCGGCAAACACCTGTGTACCGGCAGTTGCCCATTGCAGTGTAATCAGCAAGGCTATCAGCACTGCCGTTCTGGTAAGCCATCTTACATCCGGTTTAAACTTTTTCATAGTAACGCCTCACTTATTGAGTTCCCAAAGCTTAATCTGCTCCGATTTTTCATAAAGCCGCAGATAACTGTCATAGCGGCTTCGCTCCAGTTCCCCGTTTTCTACCCCTTGCCGCACACTACAGCCCGGCTCTGCGCGATGGGAACAATTGTGGAACTGACATTTTCCTAAGTATGGCGCAAAATCCGGAAAAGCATACTGCAAATTTTCTTTTAACAGCACATCCATTTGCTCTGTGTCAAAACTGGAAAAACCGGGCGTATCCGCCACATAGGTATCCCCACCCAGGCAATATAGCTGCACATGTCGGGTGGTATGTCTGCCACGCCCCAGCTTTTCTGAAACCGCACCGGTTGCCAGGGAAAGAGAGGGACACAAAGCATTGAGCATGCTGCTTTTGCCCACACCGGTATTGCCGGTAAATGCGGTGAGTTTCCCCTGCAGAAGCGAACGCAGCTGCTCTACGCCCTCGCCGGTTTCAGCGCTGGCGCAGATTACAGGAAAGCCCGCATTGGTATAAATTCGCGCCAAATCCACCGCAGGGTCTAAATCACACTTGTTGATGCATAAATACACCGGAACTTCCTGATCACCGGCGATAGCCGTCACGCGGTCAATCAGAAACGGCTCGGTGACCGGATTACCATTGGCAGCAAAGACCACCAGGGCATCCACATTGGCAACCGCAGGGCGAATAATCCGATTTTTTCGGGGGAGAATTTTCTCCACCATACCTTTGCCCTTCTCTACGGAAATTTCAACCATATCACCGGTCAAAGGACTTTCTCCGGTGCGGCGCAAAGCGCCCCTACCCCGACAGGTTATTAACGCTGTCGGGGTTTGGACATCATAAAAGCCACTTAAAGAACGGACAATCCGTCCAATCTGTTTTTGGGTCATTGCACAAACTCCGCTGTCCACCGTCTCGGTGTTGTCCAAGCGCCACCGCTGACCCAATAGGTCACTTCGCCTTCGCCGGTTTGATTGGGAACGATGATTTCCGTTGTGCCCATTTCCACCGCCCCTTGATATACAATCTCACCGGTTTCCGCGTCACCTTTTCTTACAATCATCTCGCATGCTTCCAACAGCGCCGCATCACCGATATCGATGATCACATCCATTGTGACCTCAGGTCCACTGGAAACAACAATGGTGATTTTGGTGTTGATTTCCACCTGATCACCGGCCACCAGCTCCCCTTCCTCGGTTTTGATGGCAATGACCGTGTCCTTTGCCTGGCTGCTGTGCATACTTTCGATATTGGGCGTATTCAGCCCCTCGCCTTTGAGGATGCTCAAGGCTCTATCTACATACAAGTTCAGCACATTGGGAATTTCCACCATTTCCGGACCCTTGCTGATATACAGTGTCACTTTCTGCCCGGTTGACAGTTCCTCACCGGGTTCCGGGTCTGTGCTGACAACGCATCCCTCATCGATTTCTGAACTATATACAGGTTCTTCCACAAATTCCAGGTCCAATTCCTGTCCTTCAAGGATCTTGATTGCCTTATCCTTGGTTTCTTCCAAAACATCCGGCATTTGGCCTGTTTTAAACTCAACACCCAGGCTGACATACAGCACAATTTCCTGTCCTGCCGTCAGTTCTGTTTCCACTTCCGGCTCAGTGCGAATCACGCTTCCCTTGGAGATGACATCATCGTGAATCTCTTCCACCCGGATCTGCAGGTTCAAGCTCAAATTATTCAGCACCCGTTCTGCCTGGGAAAGCTCCCAATCCACAACATCCGGCATTTTTTCAATCCTGGGCGCCTCACCTAAGCTCACAATAACATATATGGTCTCGTTTTCCTTGATTTGCTCACCGTTTTTGGGGTTTTGGCTGATAATATGTCCGGCAGGAACTTCATTGTCAAAGACTTCATCGTCTACCTTAACCTTAAAATTGGGATAGTCAGGTAATTCAGCATAAGAGCTGCCTAACAAATATGGTACGCTCACCAACTTTTCTTCCGGCTTGCTGGTAAGAAGCACCGCGATAAACACGGCAATTGCTATCACCAAAACAGCCGAACAGGCAATAATGGCAATCGTTGCCGTCTGATTGCGGCGTTCTTCCTCCTTTTCCCGCGCCTTGCGGCGGGCTTCGGATGCCCGTCTGCGACTCTCTTCGGGTGTGGCGGTCTTTTTCTGCGCAACCTTCTGCGCCGTGGTAACAGGCTCTGGACTCAGCACCAGCGGAGGCTTGTTAATCCGGATTACCTCGTCCAGAGGCGGAATATTGTAATCAAACAAAACGCCGGGGTCCTTCCGGAATTCGTCCATATCCTTCAGCATTTGGCTTGCCGTGTTATAACGGCTTTCCGGCTCCCGTGCCATTGCGTGCATAATAATCTGCTCCAGACCGCCAGGGATATTGGGATTTAAGGTGGAGGGCATTGCTGCGCCGCCATTGATATGCTGAATAGCAACTGCCACCGGAGATTCCCCGTCATAGGGCGGTCTGCCACTCATCATTTCGTACATCACTACGCCCAGAGAGTAGATATCAGACCGGTTGTCCACACGACCGCCCTTTGCCTGCTCAGGGGAAATATAATGTACAGAGCCCAACGCCTCTTTCGTCAGGGTATTACCCTTGGACATCATACGGGCAATGCCAAAGTCTGTGACCTTTACAGAGCCGTTTTTCAGCACCATCACATTGTGGGGCTTAATATCCCGGTGGACAATGCCACGGCTGTGGGCGTGCTCCAGAGCCTTTGCAATCTGAATGGCAAAGTGCAGGGTTTCCTTCCAATTGAGAACACCCTTCTTCTCCATATACTGCTTCAGCGTAATGCCGTCAATGAGCTCCATAACAATGTAATCTGTCATAATTGAGGTAGAAACATCATAGACAGAAACAATGTTCGGGTGACTCAGCTGGGCGACCGCCTGGCTTTCCGAATGGAAACGACGACGGAATTCTTCGTCCTCTAAATAGTCATCCTTTAAGATTTTAATAGCCACATAACGATTAAGCTTATGACAACGTGCTTTATAGACAACTGCCATTCCGCCGGTGCCAAGCACTTCCAATATTTCATACCGATTATCCAGCAATCGGCCAATATACTTATCCATTAACAGAAACTCCTTTCCTGACAAGTCTATACCTGCACCAAAAGGCAGGTGACGTTATCCGGTGCGCCACGGTTTTTGGCAATTTGCAGCAGTTGTTCACAACTGTTCTTTTTATTGTTTCCGTGGACAATTTCAAAGAGCATTTCCTGTTCATCCACCATATTGGACAAACCGTCTGTGCACAAAAGCAGACATTCTCCTGTTTCCAGCTTCCGGTGGTAGATATCGCATTCTACCGCAGATTCTGTTCCGATTGCCCGGGTAATTAAATTCTTACCGGGATATGTACGCGCCTGCTCCGGCTTCAGTTCTCCCCGGGAAATCATCATTTGCACCAGAGAATGGTCCACAGTGAGCTGACGCACACCGTCAGGCTTGATGCTATAAGCACGGCTGTCACCGATATTTACCACAGTGGCGTACTTTCCGTGAATGAGCGCTGCAACCAGGGTTGTGCCCATACCGGCAAACTCCTCAAATTGCTGTGCCTGGTCATAAACGGTAAAGTTTGCAAGCTTCACTGCATTTTGCAGCATCTGGTCAGATTTATCCACGTCCATTCCGGACACCCAAGTGCGTTTCACTTCCTGCACAAATACATCCACCGCCAATGTGCTTGCCACATTGCCGGACTTTGCACCGCCCATACCGTCACAGACAATGCATAACAGCGTATTTCTGCCTAATTTTTCTACCTGGAAGGCGTCCTGGTTCTGTGTTCGGGTGCAACCCGGGTCTGTAATGCCCCAATATTGCATAAGACTTCACTCCTTTTTGGCTTCCCTCTGCTTATTGTATTTTCTGCGAAGCTGCCCGCAGGAAGCATCAATGTCGCTGCCTAAGGTTCTGCGGACTGTTGCAGGAATTCCACCTTCCTCCAAAATTTTTTGGAAGATTTGCACCGCATTTCGGGTGCTGGGTTTCAAGGGACTTTCCTCCACGTGGTTCAGAGGAATTAAATTCATATGGGCCGGCAAGCCCTTCAGCTTTTTTAGCAGCGTTTTTGCAGCTTCCGGTGTGTCGTTGACACCGTTAATCATTGCATATTCGAAGGAAATTCGGCGGCCTGTCTTGTCATAGTACCGACGGCAGGCTGCCAGCAATTCCTCCGTGGGATACGCCTTGTTTACAGGCATAATGGTATTACGAATTTCATCTGTGGGTGCGTGCAGAGAAACCGACAGTGTCAGCTGCAGTTTTTCCTCTGCCAGCCGGTCAATCCCCGGCACAATGCCGCAGGTGGAAAGGCTTATGTGGCGCATGGAAATGTTCATACCATCTTTACTGTTGACCAGCTCCAAAAAGCGCATCACATTGTCATAGTTATCCAGCGGCTCTCCAATGCCCATCAGCACAATGTGTGATACCGGCAAGCCGGAATCTACCTGTGTGAAAAGCACCTGATCCAGCATTTCATAAGGCTCCAGCCGTCGCACTAAGCCACCCAAGGTGGATGCACAAAAGGCACAACCCATACGGCAACCAACCTCCGTGGAGATACAAACCGTATTACCATAGTGGTAACGCATCAAAACCGTTTCCACGCAATTGCCGTCACTAAGCTCCCACAAATATTTGATTGTGCCGTCCTTGGCGCTTTCCTGCTTGCGGATAACCTTCGGAATGTAGAAAGGATACTGCTCCGCCAGCTGGTCCCGCAGGCTTTTGGGAAGATTAGTCATTTCTTCATAACTGCGTACGCCTTTATGAAGCCACGTATAAACCTGCTTGGCGCGGAAAGACGGCTGACCCAAATCTTTCAGAATTTGCGATATTTCTGCAAGGGTCATTGATTTTATCTGTTTGTTCATTTTCTTCTCCGCAGACGGCAAATAAAAAACCCGTCTGTGTCATACTCTCCCGGCACAAGGGTTAGAAATCCTGTTGTGTTTTCCGGAAAATTATTTGGTAGATTCAAGTTTTCTAAGTAGAATTCTGGGTTTGCTTTCAAAAATTTTTCAATAACGCCTTCGTTTTCTCTGCGAACCAGCGTACAGGTGGAATACAGCAGCACGCCATCAGGCTTTACATATCTTGCCTGGTTAGACAGAATTTGCAGCTGCAGCTTGGGAAGGTCTGTCATTGTATCCGGGTCCTTATAGCGGATATCCGGCTTTTTGCGGATAATACCGTAACCGGAGCAAGGCACATCGCAAAGCACCACATCCATTTTCTGCTCCCATTGGTCGCAAAATTCTGCTGCGTCCTGAAGCTTTGCCTGCAGGTTGGAAATACCTAGACGGGTTGCCCCGTTTTCAATCAGGCTAATCTTATGCTGGTGGATATCGCAGGAAATCAGCTCCCCTGCCCCCTGCATAGCGGCTGCAAAGCTTTTCCCACCGGGGGCGGCACAACAATCCAGCACCTTATCACCGGGCTGAATGCCGGCGCACAAAACGCTGAGCTTGGCTGCCGCATCCTGCACATAGAAAAGTCCCTTTTGAAAGCTTTCCAGCCGTTCCACATTTCCTGTTCCGGACAAAATCAAACAATCAGGCAGCCACGGATGAACTTTTGCGGTTACGCCCTCATCCGATAAAACGCTCTGCAGTTGCTCCAGGGAAGTCTGCAGGGTGTTTACCTGCACCACCATTGCCACCGGTTCATTATTCGCTTTCAGCATGCCCTCTATCCGGTCTGCCCCCACATAGGCGGTAAGCAAATCCACAAGACTTTGAGGATGGCTATACTTGTCCGAAAGGGTTTTCGGCTGCTCTAATGCGCCTTTGGTGCGAACTGCATTGCGAAGCACACCATTGACAAGGCCTGCTGCCGTTGGAATTTTACGGCAGTAGCTTTTTGCTTGACGGACCGCTTCATTGACAACCGCAGAATCCGGGATTTTATCCATTTCATACAGCTGATACAGACCGATATGCAGGATATCACGCAAGGCAGGATGCAAATTTTTTAGTTTCCCTGTCAAAAGCTGCTTTAAATAATAATCCAGTTTGTTGCGGTTTTGCAATACACCATAGCAAAGCCGGGCTGCCAGTGCTGTTTCCCGGGCATCCAATCCGCCTCGGTTTGCATACTCTTTCAGTACGCCGTTTGCCCAAGCCCCGTCCTTGCGGCAGGCAATCAGCACATCCAGTGCTGTGTCTCTTCCGCCAGTCATAGTTTCAGCGGATGACCCCGGAAGTAATCCGGAGCAGCCATGCGTTTGCCGCCCTCTGCCTGCAATGTGCGGATTTCCACCGCGCCATCGCCGCAGGCAATTTGCAAACCTGTTTTGGTCAGCGCCAAAATTGTGCCGGGGGCAGCATTTGTGGCATTTTCTACAATCGCTGTGGTATAAACCTTGAACTTTTGACCCTGAATTTCTGTTGTTGCTACAGGCCAGGGATTCATACCCCGCACGTGGTTATGCACCTGATTGGCTGTTTTGTTCCAATCGACGGGGCACATTGTTTTGTCCAACATAGGCGCGAAGCTAACCTTATCACAATCCTGCGGCACAGCCACAGCAGTTCCAAGGCTAATCTTGGTTAACGTTTCACTCAGCAAATCTGCGCCCAAAACAGCCAATCTGTCTAACAACTCACCGGCGGTTTCATCCGGACCGATGGGGGTTTTGGCAGCATCAATGATATCACCGGCATCCATTTCACGGCACAGATACATTGCCGTCACACCGGTTTCTGTCAGTCCGTCCAGCACCGCCCACTGATAGGGCGCAGAGCCGCGGTAACAAGGTAGTAAGCTGGCGTGAATATTGATGCAGCCTTTTGGGGGAACATCCAGTACCTTTTGGGGCAGAATGCGTCCGTATGCCACCACCGCAACCACCTGGGGCTGCAATGCTTTCAGCTGCTCCACAGTTTCCTCATCCCGGAAGTTTTCCGGCTGAAATACC
>JAZRHG010000002.1:0-47442 GCA_045644625.1 Faecousia sp. | reverse complement strand
CCTGGCTGCTGCCAACGATGCAATCTGTATCGCTCTGTGTTCCGCTGACGGTATCGCCAAGGACAACGAAGAGCGTATGATGCACTGCGACAACATGCTCGAGCGCGGTATGGCTCTGGGTATGGACGCTACCGACCTGTGGTTTGACCCCCTGTTCTTAGTTGTTAAGGGCATGCAGGACAAGCAGATGGAAGTCCTGGAGGCTATCAAGATGTTCTCCGAGAAGGGCCTGAAGTCCACCGGCGGTCTGTCCAACAACTCCAACGGCGCACCCAAGAACGTTCGTCCTATCATGGACTCCGCTCTGGTTGCTATGTGTATGATGCAGGGTCTGACCTCCGCGATCGTCAACCCCAACGACCTGCGACTGATGGAGACCATCAAGTCCTGTGACATCTTCAAGAACCACACACTGTATTCCGACAGCTACTTAGATCTGTAATCCCTGTAAAATTGTGCCGGGAGGGAGATTTCCTCCCTCTCGGCAGTTTGTTTTTAATGGACAATTGACAGTTGACAATTGACAATTAAGGTGTCGCCTTTGGCGACGATTTAAATAAGTCGGCGTAAGCCGACACAATAATTGTCCATTGACAATTGTCCATTGTCAATTGTTTTCGGAGAATGAGAAAGAAAAAGGGTAACTAACATAAAATTTTTTAGGAGGTTATTCTATGAGCGTTTTAACGGATTTAATTTATGGCGGCTCCAATGCCGTGGCAGGTCTGACCGAAGGCGCAGTCAATGATGCCATCGCCAAGTTTGGCGCAGACAAGGAAATTGCATTCGGCGATACCGCTTACTTTTTCCCCACCATTTATGCCGCAACCGGCGTGAAGGTGAAGACCTTGGGCGACCTGACTGCCTGCGTGGGCGTGCTGAAGAGCCTGATTACAAATCAGGAGGATTTGGGTCAGGCGCTGAACGCAGGTCTTGCTACCGCAGTTGGTGCGGAAATTATTGAGGGCTTAAAGTACTTAAGTGAAGACCCCTATGCAAACGAGTCCGGCATCGGCTTTGTGCCCGACCCCATTATCCGCTCTTTGGGCGTGCCGCTGGTTACCGGCGATATCCCCGGCGTTGCCGTGGTGCTGGGTAAGGCGGACAACGCCGAAGATGTGGTAAAAGTCGTCAAGGACTATCAGAGCAAGGGTATTATGACCTTTATGGTGGGCGATGTCATCGAGCAGTGCGCGGAAGGCGGCGTGAAGATGGGGCTGGAGTTCCGCGTGATTCCATTGGGTCACGATGTGACATCCGTCATCCACGTGGTCACCGTGGCTATTCGTGCGGCACTGATTTTTGGCAACGTGCAGCCCGGTGATTTGGGCGGCCTTTTGGAATACACCAAGAACCGCGTGCCCGCATTTGTCAATACCTTTGGCGCGCTGAACGAAGTGGTTGTCTCTGCCGGCGCAGGCGCAATCGCACTGGGCTTCCCCGTTATCGTGGACATCGATTTGGGCGAAAATCAGGTGCCCGGCGCCCTCCAGTCCGTTTGCGACCACAATGAAACCGTGAAAACCTCTTTGGAGCTGCGGAACATTAAAATTAAAGTCACCGAGCTTCCCATTCCCGTGGCGTTTGCCGCTGCATTCGAGGGCGAAATCATCCGTAAGGCAGATATGCACAACGAGATGTGGTCCTCTGCCAACCCCACTGCAGAGCTGGTGCTGATGAAGGACCTGAGCGAGGTGGAAGACCACAAGATTACCGTCATCGGACCAGACTTAGATGCCCAGAAAGACCTGGCACTGGCCACCTTTGTGGAGGTTGCCGGCAAGAAGATGCAGGTGGACTTTGAGGCAGTTATTGAGCGGAAATTCCACGCCTGGTTTAACTATATGGAAGGCGTGATGCACACCGGTCAGCGCAATCAGGTCCGTGTGCGTGTGTCTAATGCCGCTTATGAAAATGGCTTGCGGGTGAAGGACTTTGCAGAAGTTCTGTATGTGATGATTATGAACGAGTTTGAAGCCGTGGTTGACAAGTGTCAAATCACCATCATCACGGACGCAGCCCAGGCAGCCAAATTCCGGGATGAGATTGCAATGCCCCGCTATGCAGAGCGGGATGACCGTCTGGCATCTATGACCGACGAGGCGGTGGATCGCTACTACACCTGCATTTTGTGCCAGAGCTTTGCCCCCGCTCACTGCTGCGTGGTTACCCCCGAACGTTTGGGCTTGTGCGGCGCGGTTTCCTGGCTGGATGCCAAGGCTACCAATGAGCTGGACCCCAACGGTCCTTGCCAGCCCATCGAGAAGATTGGTCTTCTTGACGAGCGCACCGGCCGGTATGAGGAAGTTAACCGGATGATTAAGGAAGCCACCCACGGGGCTGTTGAGAATGTGACCCTCTACTCCATTTTGGAAGACCCCATGACTTCCTGCGGCTGCTTCGAGTGCATTTGCGGCATCGAGGCTGTGTCCAATGGTGTTATCGTGGTCAACCGTGAGTTTAAGGGTATGACTCCTGCCGGTATGACCTTTGGCGAACTGGCAAGCTGCACCGGCGGCGGTGTGCAGACCCCCGGCTTTATGGGTCACGGACGTCACTTCATCGCCTCCAAGAAGTTCCTGTCCGCAGAGGGCGGTATCCAGAGAATTGTTTGGATGCCCAAGGAGCTGAAGGACGATGTGGCGGAAAGACTGAATAAGACTGCGTTCGAGCTGTACGGCATTGAGAACTTTGTGGGTATGGTGGCGGACGAAACCATTACCTGCGATGCAGAGCAGCTCATTGCCTGGCTGACCGAAAAGGGTCACCCGGTACTGGGTCTTGAGCCTTTGATGTAAGATTTTCCGGGGCGGCGGCAACGCCGCCCCAACAGTTGACAGTTGACAATTGACAGTTGACAATTAAGGTGTCGCCTTTGGCGACTATTTCAATTCGTCGGCTTCGCCGACACAATAATTGTCCATTGACAATTGTCCATTGTCAATTGCGAATAAGTAAGAAGTATAGATTTTTAAGGAATTGTATCAATGAAGGTAATTTTTGAAATCGAGGGCGGAAGCCCGGTAACAATGGAATGTAACGCCGGAGATAATTTGCTGGAATTGGCCCGCAGAGGCAATGTTGCCATTGACGCGCCCTGTTCCGGCAACGGCTCCTGCGGCAAGTGCCGCGTGAAGCTGTTAGAGGGGGAAGTGGAAAGTCTTCAATCCCGCCATATCTCCGACGAGGAATATAAAGACGGCTGGCGGCTGAGCTGCAACTGCAAGGTGGTGGGAGACTGCCGGGTTTTGGTGCCGGATATTGCCAGCGCGTATCAAAGTAGAATGAAGACTGCCGACCTTTCTTCTCCGGAAGAAGTGGCGATTTTTAAGTCCGCCCAGGAAGATATGATTGCTGCGGGGCTTGCCTTCGGCACGCCTTTGCAGGCGGTGGAATTACGCCTGGCAGAGCCCACCGGTGACGACACTATGCCGGATATTGAGCGGCTGACCTGGGCAATTCAGGAGGCAGTGGGCGCAGAAAAGGTGGTCGTGCCCTATGCTGTGATGGTGAAAATGGCGGAAGTTTTGCGGGCAGAAAACTGGCAGATTACCGCAAAAGGCAGCTTAAAAGACAATGTTTTTACAGTGTTTAAGTTATGTAAACCTGAGGACAAGCGGCTGGTGGGCTGCGCCATTGACATTGGCACCACCACGGTATCCGGCGTTTTAGCGGATCTCACCACCGGCGAAATTATTGCCAAGGGATCTTCCGGCAACGGACAGATTCGCTATGGCGCGGACGTGATTAACCGCATCATTCAGAGCACCAAACCCGGCGGCAAAAAGGCACTGCAGGATGCTATCGTCAAGGAGACCTTAGTGCCCCTGATTGCGAAACTCTGTCAGCAGGCGGGGGTGCCGGCAGATAGCGTTTTGCGGTTTGCCATTGGCGCAAACACCACGATGAACCATCTGCTGGTGGGCGTGGATGCCGACCCTGTGCGGATGGACCCCTACATTCCCAGCTTCTTTGCCTGGGAGGATTTGAAGGCAAAGGACATCGGTCTGCCTGCCAATGCCCAGGCAAACGTCATCATTGCGCCCAACATCGGCTCTTACGTGGGCGGCGACATTACCGCGGGCGCATTGGCGACAATGATGTGGAAAGAAGAAGAAATGACACTCTTTATCGACCTGGGTACTAACGGCGAAATTGTGTTCGGAAATCAGGACTTTTTGATGAGCTGCGCTTGCTCGGCAGGTCCTGCCTTTGAGGGCGGCGATATCTCCTGCGGCATGCGGGCAACCGACGGCGCGGTGGAGGCAGTGACTATCGATAAAGAGACGATGGAGCCCACACTTACCATTGTGGGTGACGCGGGTCAGAAGCCGGTGGGCATCTGCGGCTCGGGTATTATTGATATTATCGCGGAACTTTTCCGCTGCGGCATTATTAACGCAAGAGGTCTGTTTGCCCGGGAGGGCAGCCGCGTGGCGCGGGATGAGCACGGGATGGGCAGATACATTTTGGCGTTTGCCGAAGAAAGCGACACCGGCAGGGAAGTGTCCATCAACGAGGTGGATATCGACAACTTTATCCGTGCCAAGGGCGCGATTTACTCCGGCATCGACACCCTTTTGCAAAGTGTGGATATGACCCCCGAGTGCATTGAAAAAGTGGTGGTTGCCGGCGGCATCGGCAGCGGCATCAATATGAAAAACGCCATCCGCATCGGTATGCTGCCGGATGTGGAGCTCACCAAATATCACTACATCGGAAATTCGTCCTTAACCGGCGCCTATGCGATGGTGATGAGTGACGAGGCAACAGAAAAATGCCATCAGGTAGGGGCGAATATGACCTATCTGGAGCTGTCTACATACCCCGGGTATATGGATAGCTTCGTGGCGGCGTGTTTCCTACCCCACACAGACGCAAGCTTGTTTCCCAGTGCAATGGACTAAGGCGTGAGGATCATCGCCCTGTTGCGGTGCCCGGTGGTCGCCTTGCCGACTTAAGCGGCTGCGTTGCCCACCGACCGCTGCCACTCGCTCAGGTCGCTTAACCTGCCACCGGCAGCGCTCCCATCGCTCCCCCCACACAGACGCAAGCTTGTTCCCAAGTGCGTTGGAGAATTGACAGTTGACAATTGACAGTTGACAATTGTGGTATTTGCTTCGCAAATGATGAAAATAGTCGCCAAAGGCGACACAATAATTGTCAATTGACCATTGTCCATTGTCAATTAAAAACCGGAGGTTTTATCTATGGAGATTGAAAATCACAAGGAAGAAGTGCCCTTTGCGCACTATAGAGAATTATTTTTAAAAGCAGATAGCGCCGAAATGGCGGCAAGAAGCGGCGTGAAACTGGAAGATGGAAAGTTTTATGTTAACCTTTTGGGAACGCAGTATGCCATCTCCCATCCGGAATATGGGATTGCCCCTACTTGCGTATTACCTATGCAGACATTTTTGCTGCGGTATCTATTGGAGGGTAAGCAGGTGGCCTGGCAGGGGCAGTGGAAGACCTTCCGGGAGATGCCCTGGGGCGAACTGTACATTAAGCCCTACACCGGCAGAGTGCTGACAAGAGCCGCCTTTACCTTTGGCACGCGGGTGGAGGCTTTTGATAGCGCCTGCGAGAAAATGGGCGCAAAGAAGCTGACCAGCGGCGATGCCGGCTACGAGTTTGATTTCTTAGGCGGCTATAAGATGCGGATTTTGGTGTGGGCTGGAGACGAGGAATTCCCCCCCAACGCGCAAATTCTGTACTCGGACAATTTTGAAAACGGTTTTGCACCGGAGGATAGAGTTGTTGCGGGAGATATCCTGATATCGGTCATCAAGGCGAATATGTAAAAGTGAGAATTTTCGAAAAGGAGAACGAATGCAAATTCGTTCTCTTTTTCATTGACAACCTCACTGCATTTTGATATCATAATATCAAGATATCAAGATAGCAAGACATCAAATATGCAAGATATCGAGCGTGCGAAATATAGATAGTAGCCGGGAGGTGGCTGGGGGAGCTGCTGCACCGGGGTGATGGAGGAAACTATGAATAAGTCTGATGTGATTACTTATGAGAAGGTTATGATGACCCTTCGGTTGCCGCCGGAACTGTATCATAAGGTGCGGGAAAAGGTTTATCTGGAAAAAGACAAAACCCGCGGATACAGTATCAACGAGTATATCACTGCGCTAATCGAGCAGGACTTGCGGGGCAAGCGCTGATTTTTGTAGCAGTCTGGAAACATTTTTTTCTTGCCAAGAGAAAAAAACGGTGATAAAATGAATGGTAGACTTTAACTTTTGGAGGCGGGAAAGCTTTGAAAATTACGGAACTTTACGATTTAGACCATACGCTTGCGAAAAACTATTTGGAGCAGTTTTCCTATCCCTGGGAGGCACTGGCCGGTATTTCGGATTTGATACTGGCGCTGGGCGCGGCTTTGGGGGAGGACTTTACGGAGATTTCCCCGCAGGTTTGGGTACATAAGACTGCCAAAATTGCGCCCACGGCGTTTATTGGCGCGCCCTGCATCATTGGGGCCAACACCGAGGTGCGGCACTGCGCCTTTATTCGCGGCAGCGCCCTCATTGGCGAAAACTGCGTGGTGGGCAACTCCGCAGAGCTGAAAAATGTGATTTTGTTCGACGGCGTGCAGACCCCCCACTACAACTACATCGGCGACAGCATCTTAGGCTACAAAGCCCATTTTGGCGCAGGCTCCCTGACCTCCAATGTGCGGGGCGATAAGGGCCTTGTGAAAGTGGGCGGTGTGGAGACCGGTCGGAAAAAAGTGGGCGCGTTTGTGGGCGATTTCGGTGAAATCGGCTGCAATGCGGTGTTAAACCCCGGCGTGGTTATCGGCAAAAACAGCCAGGTGTATCCCACTTCTTGCGTCAGAGGAATTGTCCCGGACAATAGCATATATAAGAATGATGGCAGTGTGATTAAGAAAAATTGACAGTTGACAGTTACAATTGACAGTTGACAATTGACAGTTGACAATTGTGGTGTCGCTGCGCGACAATTTGAATCATTTGCGGAGCAAATACCATAATTGACAATTGACCATTGACCATTGTCAATTGAAAAAACGGAGGTTTTTTAAGATGGGTAAGTATTTTGGAACAGACGGTTTCCGTGGGGAAGCCAATGTAAATTTGACAGCAGACCACGCCTACAAGGTAGGTCGGTTTTTAGGCTGGTACTTTAAAAATCAGAAGAAAGGCGACGCCAAGATTGTCATCGGCAAGGACACAAGACGGTCTTCTTATATGTTTGAGTACGCCTTGGCGGCGGGTATTACCGCCTCCGGCAGTGACGCCTATCTTCTCCACGTGACCACCACGCCTTCCGTGGCTTACGTCACCCGCAACGATGATTTTGACTGCGGTGTTATGATTTCCGCCTCCCACAATGCCTTTTACGACAATGGCATTAAGCTCTTAAACGGGGCCGGCGAGAAAATGGAACAAAGCCTGCTGGACCAGGTGGAGGCCTACCTGGACGGTGAACTGGAAATCGAGTTTGCCACCGGCGCGGACATCGGTCGGACCGTGGACTATGTGTTCGGCAGAAACCGCTACATCGGCTATCTCATTTCTCTGGGTATGTACTCGTTTAAGGGTCTGCGGATTGGTCTGGACTGCGCCAACGGCGCGTCCTGGAACATTGCAAAAAGTGTGTTCGAGGCTATGGGCGCCAAGGTGTATGTGATTGGCGACGAGCCCGACGGCACCAACATCAACAAAGATTGCGGCTCTACCCATTTGGAGGCACTGCAAAAGCTGGTGGTGGACCAGGGACTGGATGTGGGCTTTGCCTATGACGGCGATGCCGACCGCTGCCTGGCAGTGGACGAAAAGGGTGAGATTTTCACCGGCGACCACGTGCTGTATGCATTGGGCAAGTATATGAAGGCAGAAGGCAAGCTGAAAAACAACACGGTGGTTACCACGGTGATGAGCAACTTCGGTCTTTATAAGGCCCTGGAGAAGGCGGGTATTGACTACGCCAAAACCGACGTGGGCGACAAGTATGTCTACGAATATATGGTGAATAATGAATGCCGGCTGGGCGGTGAGCAATCCGGACATATCATCATTTCCAAGTACGCCACCACCGGTGACGGCATCCTCACCAGTCTGAAAATTATGGAGTGCATGCTGGCGC
This sequence comes from Faecousia sp., assembly GCA_045644625.1. Classification (GTDB taxonomy): domain Bacteria; phylum Bacillota; class Clostridia; order Oscillospirales; family Oscillospiraceae; genus Faecousia. The sequence continues at coordinate 39,315 of JAZRHG010000002.1, read as the reverse complement.
AGAAGAAGACCCTTTCCCAGCTGTCTGCAGGTTTGGAGATTTTCCCCCAGGTGCTGAAAAATGTCCGGGTTAAGGATAAGAAGGAAACTTTGGACGACCCGGCAGTTCAGGCGAAGGTGGAGGAAATTGCGCAGAAATTAGGTGAAGACGGACGTATTTTGGTGCGTCAGTCCGGCACAGAGCCTGTTATTCGGGTTATGGTGGAGGCCGGCACAGAAAAGCTGTGTCAGGAGTGCGTGGATGCGGTGGTGGACACCATCTGCACCCAGGGTCACGCAAGAGTGTAAGAAAAAGCAGGATGTGAAAACATCCTGCTTTTTAATGGACAATGGACAATGATTGTGTCGGCGGAGCCGACGATTTAAAATAGTCGCCAAAGGCGACACCGCCTATGTCATCCCGAGCAAAGTCGAGGGATCTACGCATTATGATGGTGCGAAGATTCCTCCACGCGCTGCGCTTGGTCGGAATGACAAGGAGGGCAAAGAATCAAAAATTGTCGCGAAGCGGCACCACAATTGTCAACTGTCAACTGTCAATTGTCAATTGATTTTGCTAAGAGAGTATGCTATAATGACTAAACTGTGAAATTTTTGGAAGGGGGGCGTGAAAATGAAGCGGATTTTGGCGGTGCTACTGTGCATTGCGCTCACTTTTGGCAGTGTGTTTTCTGTGTGTGCAGAGCAGGCAGGTGAGACCCAGCCTACGGAAACAGTGGAAAATACAGGTGAGACCCAGCCGGATACTACGGATGATGCAGAAGAAACGATTGACGCGGAAGAAAATACTGCGCCGCCGGTGAAGCCGGAAAAACCGAAATTTGTCAAGCGCCCCGGTATGACCGATACTGATGTGAAAATGCAGGAGCTGGCGTGGGATATCTTCACCGACTGTCAGGTAAGCTCCAAGCGCTATTCCTTCCACGGCTACTGCGGAAATTTTGTGTCCCATCAGCTATACAATCTGGGCATTAACCGCGGCCTTTCCACCCGTCACGGCAAGGACCATTTTGATTACTATTCCTCCCTGGAGAAAACCACCGGCGGCTATTTCCCCCGGGCCATTTCTACCAGCGAGGTGCATCTGACCGGCGCGCTGAACTACATCACCGAGCAGGGTGCTCGCGACGTGTATAATGTGATGGTGGGCTTTGACTGGACCAACACCGAGGCGGGCAACAAGTACGGTCACGTGGTGCTGATTTACGCCATTGTGGGCGGCGCGCTCTACTTCTCCGAAAGCTTCGATATGTATTTTAAGGGGAGAATTTACCCTGAGGGCAGTATCATCAAGGCTTCAGTGGAGGAGTTTGTGGACTACTATGACGGCTGGACCACCTATGAGGGCGTTGTGGTGTTCGGCACGACGGATTATTCCGATTTTTGCAAGCAGGAGAACACCAATCTGACGGTGCAGACCCGTTTTGACACGGTGCTGCGCTCCCAGCCCTGTCAGGTGGGCAAGAACAAAAGTGAGCTGCTGCGCAATATTTCTGCCGGCGAACGGCTGCAGGCCACCGGCGTGTTTACAAACGGCGAGGAGGAGCTGTTCTACCGAATTGCCGACGGGGATTTGGTGGGCTATGTGTCTGCCAATGCGGTGAGCGTTTTGCGGGCGAATGCCTTTAACTGCTACATTGAGGCGCTGAATATGCCCCGGATTATCCCCCAGGGGCAGGCGTTTCAGCTGTCCGGCGCGGTGGCTGGCGAGTATGCCAGAGTGCGGGGCGTGACGGTGCAGATTGTGACCGGGGATAACCAAATTCTGCAGGAGGCAAACTGGGAGAATTTCAGTAACTACTGCAAGCTGGACGCACTGAACAGCAAGCTGAATTTCCAAAACCTGCCGGAGGGTTTTTACACCCTGAAAATTTTAGGCTTTGTCCGATGTCCCACGGCGGATGGGGAGCTGCTGGAGGCCAAGGAGGTCTTGGGCGGCGCCTATTTCCGGGTTGGCGGGGAGGACTTTGTCACCCGGGCGATGCCCAGCCTTGGCTATCAGGAAAATGTGGATGCGCTGGGCTGGCGGTATCAGGACGGCTGGTGCTTCTATGAGGGGGCAGAGCCGAAGACCGGCTGGCTTACCTGGTGCGGGGCGCAGTACTATTTTGATGCCCTGGGACAGGCAGTGACGGGCCTGGTGAATATTAAAGATAAGCAATACTATTTTTCCGGCAGCGGCGCGCTGGTAAAGAATGCGCGGCTGGAGCTGGATGGAACGGTGTATGAAACCGATGGCTACGGCGTTGCCACAGAAACAAAGAAATGAGAAAAAGCAGGATGTGAAAGCATCCTGCTTTTTTAATTGACAATTGACAGTTGACAATTGTCAATTGATGTGTCGGCTAAGCCGGCGTTTTTTTTTGGTTTCCTGTGTCCGCCTATGGCGTACAAATGTCCCATAAGGTGGGAAAAAAGTGGGAAAATAAGTCCCGCTTATTGTACCGAACGCGGAAAGCTGTTCTGCCCCAATGGGTTTTGGGTGGGAAAAAAGTGGGAAGATTTTGCCCTTGCAAAGCGGTATGATGTAGACGTAGAAAATGCAACGAGGCAAAACAGGTATCAATAATAATGGACAATGGGGAGCGATGGGAGCGCTGCCAGTGGCAGATAAAGCGACCTGAGCGAGTAGCCGCGGTCGGCAGCTGAGGAAGGCTTTTCAAAGACAACGAAGATGCCGGGTACCGCAATAGGAAGAATTGTCAACTGACAACTGTCAACTGTCAATTAAAAAACGGGGGGGTAGCCGGGTGCGGATGACAAAGAAGAATATTTTGAAGCAGCTTTGGGCCATTGCCACGGCGGATGTGTCCCAGGCGGTGCAGATTGCAGACGGCCAGCTGCAGCTATCCGACACGGACCAGCTCCCGGAAAGTCTGCGGTGGGCGGTGGCAGGTGTGGAAAAGTCTGCCGGCGGCATCAAAATCAAATTCTATGACAAGCTCAAGGCCCTGGAGCTTTTGGGCAAGCATCTGGGACTGTTTGAACACAATGCAGAGCCGGATGAGAAAGCCGAGAGCCTGCTGCAGGCACTGCTGGATACGTTAGACAATGGAGAATTGACAATGAATGTGTCGGCTTTGCCGACAAATGAAAATAGTCAGCTTCGCTGACACCATAATTGTCAACTGACAACTGTCAACTGTCAATTAAAATCAGGAGGTTTTTGTGGAGTTTAGCAAGAAGCAACTGCAGGTGATGACCTGGTGGACCGGGGATTACGACGCCATTATTTGCGACGGGGCTATCCGCGCAGGCAAGACCTATGCTATGTGCTGCGGGTTTTTCCTGTGGAGTATGAGCAGGTTTCACGGCGGGGTGTTTGCCCTGTGCGGCAAGACGGTCAGCTCCCTGCGCAGAAATGTGGTGCTGCCCCTAAGCGGCTGGCTGGGCAAGGAATTTCGCATCACCGAGCATCGGCAGGAAAATAAGCTGACGGTGCGGTTGGGCAATCGGGTGAACACCTATTATTTGTTTGGCGGGCAGGACGAAAGCTCCTATATGCTCATACAGGGCATTACCCTGTGGGGGGTGCTGCTGGACGAGGTGGCGCTGATGCCCCGCAGCTTTGTGGAGCAGGCTTGCGCAAGGTGCTCGGTGGAAGGGTCGAAAATGTGGTTTAACTGCAATCCCCACTCGCCGGAGCATTGGTTTTACAAAAACTGGGTAACCCAGGCGGAGGCGAAAAATGCCCTGCATCTGCATTTTACGATGGCGGATAATCCGGGCTTGCCGGACAAGGTGCGAAGCCGTTATGAGCGGCTTTACACCGGCGTGTTTTATAAGCGGTATATTTTGGGGCAGTGGTGTCAGGCAGAGGGGCTTGTGTATGACTTTGACGAAAAAAGGCACACAGGGGATTGCAAACAGACGGGCAGGTACTACATCAGCGTGGACTACGGCACCCAAAATCCTTTCTCCGCGGGGCTTTGGTGCGTGGCGGAGGGGAAGGCTTACCGAATACGGGAGTTTTACTACAACGGCAGGGAAAAGGGCGCAAAAACCGACGAAGAATATTATGAAGCCCTGCGGGATTTGGCGGGGGACAAGCCTGTCGAAGCGGTGGTGATTGACCCGTCGGCTGCCAGCTTCATTGCGGTGATACGCCGGCGGGGGCGGTTTCGGGTAAAAAAAGCAAAAAATGCGGTTTTGTCCGGTATCCGGTTGGTTTCTTCATTATTACATCAGGAAAAGTTGGTATTTTCCCCCGCTTGCAAGGACACTTTGCGGGAGTTTGGGCTGTACACCTGGCAGGAGGATGCCGATGCGCCGGTGAAGGAAAATGACCACGCAATGGACGATATCCGGTACTTTTGCGCCACCATTATGAAACGAATGGACAATGGACAATTGACAATTGACAATTAAGGTGTGCCTGCGGCACGAATTTTAATCATCGGCGGAGCCGATACCTTAATTGTCAACTGACAACTGTCAACTGTCAATTAAAAACGGGAGGTTTTATGGAAATTCTAAATTATGAAAGTGCGTTTGGCTCGAAAGATGTGTCCTCGGAAAAGATGCGGCAGGCCGTCAAAGAATGGTTTGACCTGTATTACCGGCAGGATACGGCGGATGGGGAAAATCCCTGTCAGCGCATCGCCTACACGGTGGTGAACAAGCTGGTGCGCAGTATGTTCTGCGAGTACAAGGCAAGCGCGGGCAGCGAATTTGTCAAGGGCGTGCTGGAGAATTTATCCCAGCGGCAGGCGTTGGCTGCCCAGCTGGCGCTGGTGGGTGGCGAGAGCTACCTAAAGCCTGTGTTTGACGGCAAGGGCTTTTCCTTTGGGGTCATTCCCCGCAACCGGATTTTGGTGTTTGGCACAGATGCCCAGGGTGCGCCTACCGATGTGGGTACGGTAGAATTTTCTGCGGAAAACGGCTGGTTTTACACCCTGCTGGAGCGAAGAAGTGTGGATGAACAGGGGTATCTCACGGTGACAAACCGGCTGCTTCGCAGCAAGACGGCAGGGGTGCTGGGAGCGGAGGTGTCGCTGCAGTCGGTCTCCCGCTATGCAGAGTTTGCGCCCAGCTTTACCTTTCCCCAGCCGATTGGCTCGGTGGGTCTGGTGCCGGTGAAAACCCCCATTTTAAACTGTGTGGACGGCTCGAGCCAGGGGGTGAGTGTGTACGCCGCAGCCGTGGGGCTTATTCACGCCATTGACCGCAACGAATATCTGCTGGAGGAGGAATTTGAGCGGGGACAGAGCCGCATCATTGCCTCCCGGGATTTGCTGCGGGACGGGGCATTGCAGGATAACCTCTTTGTGGGGCTGGATGAGGACCCGGAAAATGTGGGGCTGACGGTGTTTGCCCCGGAGCTGCGGGAGCAAGCCTACCTTGCCCGAAAGCAGGAATATTTGCGCAATATGGAGGCGCTGATTGGCTTGCAGCGAGGTACCCTCAGCGATGTTTCCACGTTGCAGCGCACGGCAACGGAGATTTCTGTCACCCAGTCGGAGCACAGCTTGACGGTGATGGATTTTCAGAATATGTGGGAAAAGGCGGTGCAGCAGGCGGCAGAGCTTTGCGCCAAATTGGGCGCGCTTTACGGGGTGGATGCCCGGGAAGAAACCGTGGTTATCGACTGGGGCAACGGCGTTCTGTTTGACGAGGAGCGGCTGTGGCAGGAGTACAAGGATATGGTGGCCCGGGGCTTGCTGGCACCGGAGGTGGCATTAGGCTGGCGGTTTAATATGCCCAGCGAGACAGAGGCAGAACGGGCAATTATCCGGAAAAAGTATATGTAATGGACAATTGACAATTAAGGTGTGCCTACGGCACGAATTTTAATCATCGGCGGAGCCGATACCATAATTGTCAACTGACAACTGTCAACTGTCAATTAAAAACAAGGAGTGTTTTTATGGATAAGGAATTTTTACAGGGGTTAGCGGCGCAGTTGCCGGAGGATGTGATAGAGGCGATTTTGGAAAAAGCCGGTCAGGAGGACAGCGCCTGGCAGGAAAAGTACGATCAGGCGGTAGCGGCTCACGCCCGGGCGCGGGAAGAGATGATGTTGGAGCAAGGCATTACCGCACTGGGCGGACGCAACCAAAAAGCCATTACTGCCCTTTTGGACACCGGGGCAATTTTCGCTTCGGTTGACCCGAAGGCGGCACTGCAGGCGGCGTTGCAGACCTTAAAAAAGGACTGTGGCTACCTGTTTGACACACCCCAAATCCCAAGCTTTTCCCGGACGGCAGGCACCGGCGAAAAGGAGCTTTACCAGCCTGTCACATTAGCAGGGGCATTACGCGCCCGTATGAAAAAATAATGTCATTTCGTAGTGCCGATTCAGAGATTGCCACGGCTTGCGTTGCAAGCCTCGCAATGACGGAGGAAGGAACGACACCGAGCGGGTCAGGGAAGTGCCGACAAGGTATGCGCCTGACACGAAATGTCAGCGGGCACTGCCCGCCTCGCAATGACGGTGGAAGAACGAAGCGCAATGACATTACAGGAAGAAAGGATGATTTTTTATGGCAATTACATTACAGGAAGCAAAAATCGGTATGGCGGATAAGGTGGACCAGCAGGTTGTGGATATGTTCCGCAGAAGCTCCGTTCTTTTGGACAAGCTGACCTTTGACAACACCATTTCCCCCGGCACCGGCGGCTCTACCCTCACTTACGGCTACATTCAGCTGAAAAGCCCTGCCACTGCGGCAGTGCGCTCTGTGGGCGGCGAGTACACCCCCGGTGAAGCAAAAAGAGAGAAGAAGACCACCTCTGCGGTGATTATGGGCGGCGCATTCCAGGTGGACAGAGTCTTGCAGAACACCGCCGGCGCAGCTGACGAGGTGGCATTCCAGGCGGAGCAGAAGATTAAGGCAACTGCCAACTGCTTCCACAATATGGCTATCAACGGCGATGCTGAAAATGGCGGCTTTGACGGCCTGAAGAAGCTGCTTGCCGGCACTGCCAACGAGGTCACCAGCGGCGTGAGCATCAAGGACTCTTCCGAGCTGGACGAAAATTACAACGCATTTTTGGATGAGATGGACGCCTTCTTAGCCACCCTGGACGGCAGCGCGGATATGCTGCTGATGAACACCCAGATGCTCATTAAGTTGCGCTCCATTGCCCGCCGCGCCGGTTACTACGAGCGCAGTGTGGACGATTTCGGCAAGACTGTGGAGACCTATGCCGGCATTCCTATGGTGGATATGGGCAAGTATTTTGACGGCGAAAACTCTGTGGATGTCATCCCCGTGGAGGGCGGCAAGACTGCCATCTATGCGGTGTGCCTGGGTCTGGACGGCTTCCACGGCATTTCTCCCACCGGCACAGGCGTGCTGAACTCCTATATGCCCGACCTGAATGCCCCCGGCGCGGTGAAGACCGGCGAGGTGGAACTGGTTGCCGGTGTGGCGCTGAAGAACACCCTGAAGGCCGCGGTGCTGAAGGATATTGTCATCGGTGCATAACGATGGTGCCCTATACATTTTATAAAGAGGACTATGTTGGGAATCTGATTACCGAGTGGAACTGGCCCGCAGCCTGCTTCCGGGCGGAGGAAAAGCTGGAGGCGTTGGAGCGGAAATACCGGTTCACACCCTACGGACCCAACAGCCGGCAGATGGCGGTGTGCGCCATTGCCGAGCAGACCGCATTCTGCCGCAGGGACTGGTATATCCTCAAGGAGCGGCAGGGAGAACTGAATGTGGAGTATGACCCGGATGCGGACAAGAAGCTGCAAAGGCGGATTTTGCACGCCTTAGAGGGCTATATGGAGCGCTACAGGGGGGTGGGCTGATGTCCCATTTGCAGACAGTGAGCGCCTGGGTTGCAGGCTTTGACACCCAGGTGACGGTGGTCCCCCGTGACCGGAAAATATTAGACAAGCGTCAGGATGTCACCGGGCGTCAGGTCTGCCGCGTGCAGGAGATTTTTCTCCTGCATCGGCAGATGCGCAAATGCTATGAGAGTTTTCAGACCTGCATTCGGCTGGGCAACCGCCTGACGATGGACCCCAATGCCCCCGTTTTCGGGGAAAATACGGTGATACTGGCGGAAAAAGCCCAGATTGCGCGGGTGCTGCCGGGAGAACAGGGGCTGTATCAGCTGCAGCTGAACATTACCTATACTATGGATTTGGAGGAACAGTGATGGCAAAAATTGAACGGCGCTTTTTGGCGCACTTTATCAATGCTGCGCCCTTAGGGGAGACTGCGGCAGATTACGAACGGCTGGGTAAGGATTTGGAGGAGTTTTCTCCCGAGGTCAGCGCCCAGGTGGAGACCAAGAAGAATATTTTGGGACAGACCTCGGTGGTGGTGTCCGGCTACGAAAAGACTGCGGAGGTAGAGCCCTACTACGCAGAGACCGGCTCCAAGCTGTTTGAAAGATTGCAGGATATCATCGATGAGGACCGCGTGCTGGAGGATGTGAAGACCGATGTGGTGGAGGTCAAGCTTTGCGAACAGGCCGAAGACGGCAGCTTCCCCGCCACCCGGGAACAGGCCTACATCGGCATTACCTCCTATGGCGGTGATACCACCGGTTACCAGATTGCCTTTACCCTGCACTTTACCGGGGAGAAGGAAAAGGGCAAGTTCAATCCGGAGACAAAGAGCTTTACCGCTATTTGAAATGGACAATTGACAATTGACAATTGATGTGTGCCTTCGGCACGGATTAAAATAGAGAACTGATTGCCACGAACGGCTTTGCCGTTCTCGCAATGACAGAGGAAATTTGAAAAATTTCTTTTCTAATCATTTGCGGAGCAAATACCATAATTGTCAACTGACAACTGACAACTGTCAATTAAAAAAGGGAGGAGAGGGAATATGGAAAATTTGTTGGATATCGGCGTGGAAGAATATCACATTGCGGGCGGTGGGGTGCTGCGATTTCACCCCGGCGACCCCAATCTGTACGCCCGGTTTTTGCAGGCGGAGGCGGAATTTATGCAGCTGGAGAAGGAATTTTCGGCGCCTGACAAGACGGGTGAAGCGGTACTGGCGCAAATGGAGGCGGCGGACCAGAAAATGAAGCAGCTATTAAACGATGTGTTCGGCGGGGAAAATGATTTCCACAAGGCGCTGGGCGGAGTGAACCTTTTGGCAGTGGGCGTCGATGGCAAGAATGTGGCAACACACCTGTTTGGTGCGTTGGAGAAAATCCTCACCGAGGGCGCAAAGCGCTTTGCCCGGCAGCAAGCAGAACAGATAGCAATGGACAATTGACAATGGGGAGCGATGCGACCGCCGCCAGTGGCGGAGTAAGGGAGCTGAGCGAGTAGCCGCGGTCGGCAGATGAGGAAGGCTTTTCTAAGCCGACGAAGATGCCGGGCACCGCAATAGGAAGAATTGACAATTATTCTCTCCCTCCGCCCCTTCGGGGCACCTCCCTCATCAGAGGGAGGCTTTGGGGATGCACCATAATTGTCAACTGACAACTGTCAACTGTCAATTGAAAAGGGGGAAGTGCGGTGGACATTTATTCGTTGCCGGAGTGTGCGGAGTTTGGCGGGCGGAAATATCAGCTGAACACGGATTTTCGGAACATTTTAAAAATCTTCTCTCAGCTGGAGCGGCAGGAGCTGCCGGAAATTATCCGGTGGCGGATTGCCGGGCTGCTATTCTATTCGCCGGAGCTGCAGGAGGAAGATTATGAAGCGGGGCTTTTATATCTTGCCGAATTTTTGCAGCCGGGGGAGACTTCCCAGCCAAAAAGCAGAAAAATGCTGGACTGGCAGGCAGATGCCTCTGCCATCATTGCCGGCGTCAACGCCGCCTCCGGGCAGGAAATCCGGCTGCTCCCGAAAGTGCATTGGTGGACCTTTTTAAGCTGGTTTCACGCAATGCCGCCGGGGGAGCTGAGCACCCGGGTCAGTATCCGGGAAAAGCTGCAAAAGGGCAAAAAATTAGAGCCCTGGGAGCAGGAATACTACCGGCAGAATAAGCAGGCAGTGGACCTGAAACCTGCCTATACGCAACAGGAGAACGAGGAAATTAAGAGGCTTAATGCAATATTAAATGGACAATTGACAATGGACAATTGACAATTATTCTCTCCCTCCGCCCCTGCGGGGCACCTCCCTCATCAGAGGGAGGCTTTGGGGATGTACCATAATTGTCAACTGATAACTGTCAACTGTCAACTGAAAAAAGGGGTGAGGAAATGAAAGAAGAATTGGATTTGGGCTTGGAGGAAGCGAGGCTCCAGACGGTGGATTTGGAAAAGGAGCTGTTGGTGCTGCGCCTTGCCTTCGGCAAGCTGAAAGCTGCCGCCTCCGATGCCTTTGCGCCCATCACCGCAGGGGTAGTCAAGGCGCTGAGCAGCGCGGTGTTTTGGGCAATCCGGCTGGTGAAAAACATCGGCTACATCATATCCGGCGTCACCGGCTGGCAGAGCGCCCAGGACGGGCTGACCCGTTCGGTGAACAAAACCTACAAGGCACTGAAGCGGGAGATGGCGGACTTTGACGAAATCAACCGCCTGGGCACGCCCCAGAGCCAAACGGTGGTCACCAATGTGGAAATTTCGGCAGATACTTATGAAATTCCCGAAAATCTACAGGGCATTATTAACGCCATCCGCAGTGCCATAGCGCCGCTGCAGACCATTGACCTGACCAATTTGCAGTGGCAGTTTGCCAGGCTCAAGGAGGCGGTGGCGGCGCTGCTGGTGCCCCTGCAAAGTGGACTTAAAACCGCGTGGAAAAGCGTGATGGTGCCCTTTGCTACGTGGGTGGTGCAGCAGTTTGTGCCCACGGCGCTGAGCGTGTTGCGGAGCGCGGTGAATTTGCTGACTGCAGCGCTGACACCCTTGCGGTCCGGTTTCAGCAAGGTGCTTAGTGCAATGAAACCGATTTTCAACTTTATCGGGGAGCTGTTTCTCACGGGGCTGGATCAGCTGCGCCGCACATTTTCCAGCCTGGCGAAGACCATTCAGAGTAAATCCGGTACGATTTCTGCTGCTTTTAGCAATTTGAAGCAGGTGGTGTCGGTGATTTGGAAGACGATAGGACCGAAATTAGATACCTTCCGGCTGAATTTGGTTGCTGCCTTTGGGGTGCTGCGCAAGCAGATTAACAGTGTGGTCAGCAAAATGACAGACGCCTTTAAGGGACTGACCACATTTTTGCTGGGTGCGTTTACCGGCAACTGGAAGAAGGCGTGGAGCGGGCTGAAAACCTTTCTGAAAAACAGCATCAACGGCATTTTAGGCATCATCAACGGGATGCTTTCCGGCATAGCAGGCGGCATCAATGCGGTGATAAAGCTAATAAACAGCCTGAAATTTACCATGCCCAGCTGGATACCCATTCTGGGCGGCAAGAGTTTTTCTCTGAACCTGCCCACTGTGAAAGCACCCCAAATTCCCTATCTGGCAAAAGGTGCGGTGCTGCCTGCCAACAAGCCCTTTCTGGCGATGGTGGGCGACCAGAAGAGAGGTACCAACATAGAGGCGCCCCTTGCCACCATTCAGGAAGCGGTGGCAGGTGTGCTGGGGGATATGGTGCCGGCAATGGTGGCGGGTTTTGAAGCCTTGCTGAAAGAAAATGTGGCACTGCGGCAAACGGTGCAGGGAATTTCCTTAGGGGATGAGACCCTTGCCCGGGCGGTCAATCGCTACAACGCAAAAATGGAAATCGTGCGGGGGGTATAAAAATGGCAACAGATTTTTTGATTGACGGAAAACCTATGCTGGTCCCCGACGCGGATATGGAGATGTCCTTTGAGGATTTGGACGGGGCGTCGGCAGGACGGGACGAAAGCGGCGTGATGCACAGAAATGTCCTGCGGCACAAGGTGGGAAAATGGGAGTTTTGTTACAGCAGCCTGACCCGGGAGCAATATGCCTATATGGAAAGTCTGTTTGCAAAAAAAGCTCATTTTCAGTTCACCTATCCCAGCCTGACGAGTGCGAACAAAACGGTGACGGTCACCGCCTACCGCGCCGGATTTGGCATCGGCTGGCACAATGTGCAAAGCGGCTTATTTCGCAATTACAAGTTTTCGATTATAGAATGTTGAGGTGACGGATGAAACACACCATACGATTAGCCGACCGGGAAATCTCCTCCGGAAGTCCCGGGGAGGCGATTGCCTCGGTGCAACTGACCCGTCGGGTCAACCGAGGAGAGGAATTTTGCGTAGGGTCGGTGTGTCCTGCTCTTTTGGAGGTGTCCTTTTTGGAGCTTTCCAAGCCCATCCCCATCGGGGCGAAAATGGAGCTTTTGGATGAAGCTGGAAATCTGCAGGGCACGTTTTACTGCCAGGCGGCAGAAACCACCGAAGCGGCAACCAACATCACCGCTTATGACAGCCTGTACTTTTTGGAAAAGGACCTGACCCAGTGGCTCTCCGACCTGGATTGCTGGCCCTACACCTTGCAGGAGTTTGCCGCACAGGTGTGTCAGGCTTGCGGGGTAACCTATTCCGGTCGGCCTATTTTAAATGCCAACTATCCTATCGCGAAATTTACGGGCAACACCACCGGCAGAGCCCTTTTAAGCTTTGTGGGCGAGCTTTGCGGCAGCTATCTGGTGGCGGATGCAGCCGGTGAGGTCAGTTTTACGTGGTATTGGGGCAAAGAGGTGGAGACATCGCCAATTCTGCAGAAGAAGTTTTCGGATTTTGTCACCGCCCCCATAGACAAGGTGCAAATCCGGCAGACGGAGCAGGATGTGGGCGCGGTGTATCCGGATACGGATGCTGCCAATACCTACTGCATCACCGGCAACCCCTTGGCAGGAGAAAATGTGCTGAGCATTGCCGAAAACTTGTTTTATAATTTAGAAACGGTTTCTTACACCCCCGGTGAAATCACCTTGCCGGAAACCTACGATATTTCCCCAGGGGATATTGTGGACATAGCGGGCAAGCGCTTTTATGTGATGCAGGCGGTGTACCGGGCAGGCGAAACGGTGCTCAGCAGCTTCGGACAGGAAAAACTGCAAAGTGTGTCCGCCCGCAATCAGGAGAAATTTACCGCCCTGTCCGGTCGGGTGCTGGAGCTGACCACCCAGGTGGAGGGGCTCAAGGCGGAAAATCGGGATGCGGCAGGGAATTTGGCGCAGCTTAGCCTCACGGTGGAGGAGCTTTCCTCCCAGGTGGCGGCGCAATCCCGGGAAAACGGAAAGCTCACCGAGAGCATCTCCCAAATTTCCCAAAAGGCGGACACCATTTCCGCCACAGTCAGCACGGTGGTAACCCAGGGGGTCAGCCGTGTGGAAACGGAGTTTGGCATGACCTTAGACGGCTCGTGCCTCACCATCGCCCGTCAGGGCAGTGAGATGACCAACCGGCTGGACGAAACCGGAATGTATGTGGTGCGCTTAGAAGGGTCGGAGGATGAGGTGGTGATGCTCCAGGCAAACGCAAGCGGCGTGGTGGCCACGGATGTGACGGTGCGAAATTACCTGCGCTTAGGTGACCACGCCCGTTTCGAGGACTACGGCGGCAATCGCACTGCCTGCTTCTATTGTTGACGGAAAGGAGAAAAATATGGCTTTATCCGGTGTTTTTTACGGAACCACCAACAACACGCGTATTCGCGCCCAAATCCGATGGTCAGTGGTGCAGTCGGTGGCGGGAAATTACTCCGATGTCACAGCAAAGCTTCAGTACTTTTGCACCGACGCGGACCAGGCAACTTCCGGCTCCTGGAAGGGCACACTGCAAATTGGCAGCGAAAGTTTCGCCAAAACCCTGACGGTGGAAATTCCCTATAACCAGGAAACCACCGTTCTGACCTGTCAGACCCGGGTCTATCACAAAGATGACGGGCAAATGGCGGTGGTCATTGCTGCCACAGGCGGCATCACCTCCCCTGCCAATGCCAAGCTGAAAAGCACCCAGGTTTCCCGGGACATCATCCTGGACACCATTCCCCGACCTTCGGAAATTTCTGCCACCGATGGACACATTGGGGGAGATAGCGGCATCACGGTGAAAAAAAAGAACAGCAGCCTGACCCATAGCATTGCCTACCGCTTCGGCGCGCTGTCCGGGTATATTTCTTCCAGCGGCAAACCGGTGACACAGGCGGAGGTTTTTTCCAATGTGGTGGTGCATTTTGCGCTGCCGGAGAGCTTTTACGCCCAAATTCCGGGCAGCCCCAAAGGAACGTGCACCCTGACCTGCTATACCTATCAGGGGGCAACATTGGTGGGCAGCAACACTGCGACTTTTACAGTCACGGCGCTGGAAGGTCTGTGCCTGCCCGAGGTGTCCTTAGCGGTTTCGGATGTCAATGCCAAAACTGTGGCGTTGACGGGAAATGATCAGGTGCTGGTGCTGGGTGCCTCCACGGCGCGCTGTACCCTCACTGCCACGGCAAAAAATTCCGCAACCGTTGCCAAGCGACTGCTGCAGGGAAAAAGTGTGGGGGAAGTGACGGACCTTGCAGCGGTGGCAACCGGAAAATTTACCTATTCTGCCATCGACAGCCGGGGTTACGGCATAGAAAGAATCTACAAGGCAAGCACAATTTCCTACCTGCGCCCCACCGTCAATGCGTCTGTCAAACGCACAAGCCCCACCGCAGATACCGCGGTACTGAAAGTCACGGGAAAGTGCTTTCACGGAAGCTTCGGCACGGCGGAAAATGCGCTGAATTTGCAAATTTTTGTGGCAGGGGAGGCGGTCTATCAGGGGAGTGTCACCCTGAAAGCAAACAACACCTATCAGCTGACCCTGACACTGACGGAGCTTTCCTATCAGCAAAGCTATGATGTGCGCGTGGTGGGTACGGACAAGCTCTATGCTGCTGAAAAGACCGTGACCCTTTCTGCCGGCGTGCCGGTGTTTGACTGGGGCGAAGAGGATTTTCGTTTCAATGTGCCTGTCAATGCCGGTGGCGGCCTGCAAATCGGCGGCGTGAATCTTCTGGATTATATTTACCCTGTGGGCAGCGTGTACATCAGTTTCAATCACACAAACCCCGGCGCCTGGCTGGGCGGCACCTGGACACGGATTTTGGGACAGGGCGGCGCGGATGTATTCTTGTGCGGCTGCGCAGAGTCGGACACCACAGGCACCTTCGGCGGCTCTGCCAATGGTTTAGCGGACCAGATTGGCGTATCCTCTACACTGCATGGCGGCATTCTCACCGAGGCCGGGACGGGTTCCTTCAGAGGTCGTGTGATGATTACCCGAAACGGCAACTACACCAATACGTCGGAAGAGGGTACGAAATTACTGTCTGTTGTTGGCAGTGGTGAAAATTACTTAAATAAAAATCTGCCGCCCTTTGTGAAGGTGTCTATGTGGCGGCGCACAGCATAGGAGGTATCAGAATGTTTAAGCTGGCTTTGGATGCCGGACATTATTTGAAAACTGCCGGCAGGCGTGTGAGTAAGAAATTTGACAAAAATCAGACGAGGGAGTGGGTGCTCAATGACCGCATTGCCCGTTACATAGAAACTTACGCCAGGGACTACGAGGGCGTGGAAGTTTTGCGGGTGGATGACCGGGCCGGCAAAACTTCGGTGGGCTTGCAGGCAAGGTGCGACAAGGCAAACGCCTGGGGAGCGGACTTTTATCTTTCCGTGCATCACAATGGAGGCATTCTCGGCGGAAAGGGCGGCGGTGTGGTGGCTTACGGCTACAAAACACCCTATGCCTACCGAGATGCAATTTATAATGCCTGCATTGCTGCCACGGGACTGAAGGGCAACCGGGCGAATCCTTTGACAAGTAAGGGCTATCACGTGCTCAAATACACCAAAATGATGGGTGTGCTGATGGAGTACGGCTTTATGGATAGCAGCTCCGATGCCCCGGTGATTTTGACGGAAGACTACGCCCAAAAAACTGCAAAGGCCACAATGGAGGCCATTGCCAAGGTGGCAGGTCTTCAAAAGAAATCGGCGGTGCAAACCGTGGCGGTCAGCCTGCCGGTGCTGGCAAAAGGTAACAAGGGAGAAAGCGTACGGGCGATGCAGAATATGCTGATAGGACAGGGTGTTTCCTGCGGAGAAAAAGGCGCGGACGGCTCTTTTGGTGCAGATACCCAAAAGGCAGTGAAAAACTTCCAAAAGAAAAACGCCCTGCAGCAAACCGGCGTTTGCGGCAAGGCAGAATGGCAGGCGCTTTTGGGGGTAGGAAAATGACAACGGAAATTTTTGTGGCAATTTTGGGCTTTGCCGGCACGTTACTGGGCTCACTTTTAGGTGTGGTCACCGCCCAAAAGCTGACCCAGTACCGGCTGTCCCAGCTGGAAGAAAAGGTCAGCCGCCACAACAATTTGGTGGAGCGGACCTATATTTTAGAGGGGCAGATGGCAGAGTGCTGCCACGATATCAAGGAATTGAAGGCGTATCATAAGCCAAATTGACAATTGACAATGGACAATGGACAATTGATGTGTGCCTTCGGCACGAACTTAAATCATCGGCGAAGCCGACCCCATAATTATGCATTTTGCACTTTGCATTTTGCATTGCAAGGAAAGGAGACTGTATGGTGAAGCAAAATTTGGCGAATTTGATTAAGGTAAAAACCATTGTGACCTTGGCGGTGACCGGCATTTTCGGCTATCTGGCGCTCACCGGCAAAATCACCCCGGACAACGTGATGGTGATTGTGTCGATGGTGGTGAGCTTCTACTTCGGCACCCAGCACGAGAAGAATTGACAATTGACAATGGTCAATTGACAATTAGGCGCGGATGCAGAAAACCACTGTCGGGGTCGAAATGACAACGGGGAAAAAGTAACAAAATGTTGACTTTTTGTAACTTTTTTGGTATGATATCCTTGAAAGTATGAGCACCCCAAAGAAGCAAAGGAGTGAACGTATGGTAAGAAGGATATTTAGCTTATTGCTGGCAGTTTGTCTGCTGATTAGCCTTGTGCCCCCGGTGGCGCAGGCGCAGACAGTGGAGGCACCGGACGGTATGGTATCCTCGCAGGCGCTGATTGACAAAATGAAGGCGCGGGAAGGCTTTTCCGCCACCCCCTACTGGGACTATAGCCACTATTCCATCGGTTACGGCACCACCTGCCCCAGCAGCAAGGTCAGCTACTATAAGAAGAATCCTATGACGGAGGCAGAGGCAGAGGCAGAGTTTAAGAAGCATCTTGCAGAATTTGAAGCAGATGTGAATGATTTTGCCACCAAGTACGGCTTAGTTCTGAAGCAGCATCAGTTTGATGCGCTGGTCAGCTTTTCCTACAACTGCGGCTCCTCCTGGATGAGCAGCACTTCCGGTTACTTTAACACTGCAGTGCGCCAGGGCGATACCGGCGCGGCGCTACTGTACGGTATGGCGCTTTACTCCACTGCCGGCGGAGAATATATCCTCATCGGCAGACGGCTTTGGGAAGCCAATATGTACATAAACGGCGACTACGGTGAGGGCGAAAAAGGTTCTTATCCCGATAACTACCGCTGGGTGTACTTAAACGGCAACGGCGGTACGGTGCGCTACAAACTCTGCGCGTTTGACACAAAGCACAAAGCCCAATTGCCGGAAGCCTTTGACGATATCCCCATCGGCACAGACAAAGATGGCAAAACCTTTGTGTATGATTTTGCCGGCTGGTACACCGCCCAGGGCAAAAAAGTCACCAAGCTGGACAGCAATTTGACAGCCGGTCAGGAGCTTTACGCCCGCTGGACCGACCCGGAGGGCAATTTCCGGGAGGATGAAACCCTGCCCACATTCCCCATAAAAGCCACCGCCAATACCGACGCCAACATCCGAAAAGGTCCCGGCACGAATTACGGCAAGAACGGCAAGCTGGAAAAGGACCAAAAGGTCAAGGTGCTGGAGGAGGCCTACGGAACAGAGGTCAGCGGCAACACCACCTGGTGCAGAATTGGCACCGATAAGTGGGTCACAAAAGTCTATCTGGACTATCAGTACCCCGGTCAGGCAGGCGAAACACCGGAATTTCCCAAAACGGGCAAGGTGGTGAATGTATCTGCCTCCGTGAACGTCCGCAAGGGACCCGGCACCGGTTACGAGCAAAACGGTAAGCTGGAAAAAGGCAGCAAGGTGACTGTCACCGAGGAAAAAACCGGCACATCCCACACCATAGCCGGTGTCACCACCGACATTTGGTGTAAGGTGGGCGAGGACCAGTGGATTTGCAAGGGCTATATCAGCTACATCGGCGCAGACGATAAACCCATCGATAACGGCGGCACCAAGCTGAAAAGCCTGAAGCTTGTCAAAAACCCCACCCAGCAGGATTTTATCCAGCCCATTGTAGAGCCGGACTGGGAGGGAAGCGTCTTGCTTGCCACCTATCAAAACGGCTATCAAAAGGCATTGACGGTCACCCGCAGTATGGTCTCCGACTTTGACGGCAGCCAGTTAGGCAAGCAAACGGTAACGGCAACCTATGACGGCAAGTCTGTGGAGCTCACCGTCACCGTAAGCGCTCTGAAAGCAGCCGCCAAGCTTAGTGGCGTGCTGACGGAAAATAATTCCGTCACCTTGTCCTGGAGCAAGGCAGCGAACGCCACCCACTACTATGTGTACTACCGCAAGGCGGGGGCAAAGTCCTACACAAAAGCAGGCACAACCGCCGCCACAAGCTACACGGTTTCCAAGCTGGAAGTCAACGCGGAATATCAGTTCTGCGTGTATAGCTACAACATTGCAGAGGGCAACCGCATCAAAGGTCCTGCGTCCAAGGCCATTAGCCTGTTTATGAATGACAAGATGACCGCCCCCGTCAGTCTGAAGGCAACCTGGAGCAGCGCAAGCTCTGCCACCTTGAGCTGGAAAGCCGCCAAGGGTGCCACCCATTACGATGTGATGTATAAAGCATCCGATGCGGAAACCTACACATTGGCAGGCAGAACCCAGGCGCTGAAATATACGGTCTCGGGTCTGAAGGTGAACACCCAGTATGATTTCAAGGTAATCAGCTACCTGTATGAAAATAAAGCCTGGGAGGAAGGTCCGCAAACCCAGCCGGTCTGTCTGTTTATCCATCCTGCAATCGGCGCGCCTGCCAAACTGACGGCAAAGCAGACCGCCCACCAAACCGCAAAGCTAAGCTGGACAAAGGGGCAGAATGTCAGCTACTATCAGGTGCAGTATAAGCGCTCTGCCGACAAAGCCTACACCACCGCGCTTACCACGGACAAGCTCAGCTGCACCCTCTCCCTGCCCCAGCCGAACTGCGCTTATCAGTTCCGCGTGGTCAGTTACTACCAATACGGCAGCCATACGGTAAAAGGCGGCACAGAGGCGGTATCGCTGAAAACGGTACCCATGCCCACCGCCCCCAAAAATCTGACGGCAACCCAGACGGCAAACGGTCAGGTGGAGCTGCGCTGGAAGGCAGGCACCTATGCCACCCACTATTATGTGTACTACCGCAACGCCAAAGACAGCTCTTACACCAGAGTCGGCAGCACCACCGGTTTAACTTACACCATCAAAAACTTAAATCCCAAGGATACATATGTGTTCTTGGTGTATAGCTTCTACAAGGACAGCACCGGAAGCTATCGCGGTCCCCGCACAGCTGCGCGTTCTGTGTCCCTGGCGCTGAAGGTGGCAGCCCCCACGGGCTTGAAAGCCACCTTGGCCGGTCACGATGATGTGCAGCTTACCTGGAAGGAAGCAAACGGTGCCACCCGCTACTATGTGTACTACCGCAAAGCGGGCAGCACCACCTACAAACGGGCAGGTACCACCGCAGGTCTTCGCTACACCATTCGGGACTTGGCGGACAACACAAAGTTTGAATTTTTGGTGTATAGCTATTTTGCCAATAAGACCGGCAGCTATAAGGGCAAGGCGACCAAGCCGGTGGCGTTTTCCACCACCCGGAATTTGGCGGCGCCCCAAAAGGTCACAGCGCAGCTTTACGGCTATAACGATGTGAAAGTCACCTGGAGCAAGGTCAAATATGCCACCGCCTACCGGGTGTATTACAAGCGGTCGGACAAAACCGCCTACACCTACTTGGGGCAGTTCACCGGCACATATGCCAAGAAAACCAACCTGCAAGACGGCTACAAGTACTATTTCAAGGTGGTACCGGTCATCAAAGTCAACGGCGGGTACTATAAGGACGACAGCTATAGAACTGCCGCGGTGACCACCCTGAAAAAGGTGCCTAAGCCCAAGGTGACAAAGTATAGCAGCTCCAAGGTGAAAGTGTCCTGGACGGATATTTCCGGGGAAAGCGGCTACCAGATTGGCGTGTATTCCGATAAAGCTTGCACCAAGAAGGTAAGTCTGACCACAACCACCGGCAAGTATAAGACCCTTTCGGTGAAACGTGGCAAGACCTATTATTACAAGGTCCGCGCCTACAAAACCATAGGCAGCAAAAAATACTACGCCCCCTGGTCGAGCATAGCGTCCTTTACACTAAAGTAAAGGACACTATGCAACTCTATTCGCCTGACGGCGAGTGATATTGCTTCGCAGTGATATTATGCTACGCATAGTGATATTGTCCTTCGGACAGTTTATAGCGAATAGAATATCACTAAGTCCAAAGGACTTGATATCACTTTCGCAAAGCGAAAATATCACGCTAACCTTGGTTAGCATACCACAAAAAGAACTGCCCTGAGAAGTTTCTCAGGGCAGTTTTAGTAAAAAGAATACTACCGAAACGGCCAGTGGTTGTCATTTTGTTTCGCTATATAGGGCGCTGCCTAAAATCAGCACCGAGCCAATGATGTTTATTAGGGTCATTTCCTCTTTTAGCAAAAGCGCGGAAAGCAGCACCGCAATCACCGGGTCTAAGTAGCAAAGCACACCGATGGTTTTGGTAGAGAGCTTTTGCAGTGACCCAAAATACAAAAAGTAGGCAAAGCCAGTGTGGACAATGCCCACCACCAGCAGCAGCGCCCACTGCCCGCCGGTGAGAGAAAAGCCCCCCACATTTTCCGTCAGCAGCAGATACGGCAGCAGCACTGCCGCTGCGCTGCCAAGCTGCAAAACCGTCTTATCGTAAGCGCCCATAGGGGAGAGCTTTTTATTCAGGAACATCACCGTGGCATACAGCACGGCTGCGCCCAGACCAAAGCCGATGCCTGCAAGCTCCCCGGCTTTGGGAAGGCTGCCCTCGGCAACGCCGGAAATGCACACCAGTCCAACCAGGGAGACGCCCACACACAAGAGCTTTTTCGCTGTCAGCTTTTCTCCCAGCAGGGGAGATGCCAGCAGAAGCAGCAGGGGCGCTAAATAGTAGCACACAGTGGCGGTGGCAACGGTGGTGTAGCGGTAGCTTTCAAAAAGCAGGATCCAGTTAAAGCCCATAGCAATGCCGGAGATGACCAAAACAGGCAAATTCTTTTGGATTGCCGCTTTGTCCGGCTTTTTTCCGGAGAGGAAAATCACCGCCAGGAGAAACACAAGTCCCAGCGCCGCCCGGCAGAAGGCAATGGCAGACGACGGCAGGGGGATATAGCGCACAAAAATGCCAATGGTGCCGAAGATGCCCATTGCGCTTAGCAGCATTGCTTTTTCTTTCTGCAAAACAAATTCCCCCTTTTTTAGGTGATAGTAGCAAATTCTGCCCCCAATGTCAAGAAAGACAAAAGATGAAAAAAGGGTTGACATCTGCCACCTTAAGTGATAGTATAGGGAAAAATTGAATCGCTCAGATAGAGGCGCGGGTTTCAAGAGTACTTCCGGATAAGGTCAGGCAACCGTCCGAAAGGAAAGGGGAAACCGCCGAAGTGGGGGAAATGGCCTGCATTTTTCCTGCTGGGTCGTCAGAGAACATCTGCCGGACTGTCACAACTTTGTGAAGCGCTATCGAAGCAGAAACGCAAGGAATATTACTATTGCTATTTCTGTAGGATCGCTTGACGAAGCGATCCGATTTTTTTATTACAAAAACCGAAAGGAAGAAAAGAAAATGAGAAGAATTTTTGCAATCCTGATGGCAGCTATGATGCTGCTGAGCCTGGCTGCTTGCGCACCCTCCAACAGCCAGACCGAAACCAACGGCGCAGCTGCTGCCGTTACCGGTGTAGAAGACGGCGTTTTGACCGTGGCTATGGAATGTGCTTACGCGCCCTATAACTGGTCTCAGCCCGATGATTCCAACGGCGCGGTTCCCATTGTCAACTCTGAAGGCAACTATGCCAACGGTTATGACGTGATGATGGCAAAGAAGCTCTGCGAAGCCAACGGCTGGAAGCTGGAAGTGATGCAGCTGGACTGGGACTCTCTGATTCCCGCAGTGCAAAACGGCACCATTGATGCCGTCATCGCCGGTCAGTCTATGACTGCCGACCGTATGGAAGAGGTGGACTTTGCAGGTCCTTACCTGTACGCAACCATCGTTTGCCTGACCAAGACCGGCAGCGCACAGTCTGCCGCAACCGGCATTTCTCAGCTGACCGGCACTTGCACCAGCCAGATGGGCACCATTTGGTACGACACCTGTCTGCCCCAGATTAAGGGCGCAGATATCCAGACTGCTGCAGAGTCTGCTCCTGCCATGCTGATGGCACTGGAGACCGGCGCAGTGGATTTCGTCTGCACCGATATGCCCACCGCGCAGGGCGCGCTGGTTGCCTACCCCGATATGATGATTTTGGACTTTGCCGGCAGCGAGGACGATTTTGAGGTTTCCGATGAAGATGTAAACATCGGCATCTCTGTCCGCAAGGGCAACACCGTGCTGAAGGACGCTCTGGACGCAGTCCTCGGCAAGATGACCGCAGAGGACTTCAACAAGCTGATGGCTGACGCCATTGCCGTTCAGCCCATCGAAGGCTAATTGAACATAAATCCGCAAGCCGAGGAGAACCCTCGGCTTGCAGTGTGCATTATATAAATTAAGGAATTGAGAATATGGATAAGCTAATTCAGCTTTGTCAGGATATTGCCAAGCTGTGGGAAAAATACGGCGCATCCTATATCACCGGTATGCAGAATACCCTCATATTGGCAGTCAGCGCCACTTTGATTGGTTGTATCATCGGTTTTATTTGCGGTGTGCTCAACACCATCCCCTGTAGCCCTAACGATAGCCTGATAAAACGGTTTTTCGTAAAATTGATTAGGGCTCTGGTCCGTATCTATGTGGAAGTGTTCCGCGGCACACCGATGGTGCTGCAGGCGGTGTTTATCTTCTACGGTCTGCCGTATTTTACAGACAATGCGGTGCAGTTCCGCGGCAGTGAGGGTATTTGGATTGCGGCGCTGCTGGTGGTTTCTATCAACACAGGCGCGTATATGGCAGAGAGTGTCCGTGGCGGCATTATTTCCATTGACCCCGGCCAGACCGAGGGCGCAAAGGCTATCGGTATGACCCACGTGCAGACCATGACCAATGTGATCCTGCCTCAGGCATTGCGGAATATCCTGCCCCAAATCGGCAACAACTTCATTATCAATTTGAAGGATACCTCTGTGATGTTCATCATCGGCTTTACAGAGTTTTTTGCCACCCACAAGTCTGTGGCGGGCGCAACTTTCAAGTATTTCCCCTCTGCTGCGCTGGAAATGGTGGGCTATTTGTGTATGACGCTGCTTGCCTCCGTGCTGCTGCGTTGGGTGGAAAAGAAGTTAGATGGCGATTCCAGCTACGAGCTGGTGCAGGTGGATGCGTTGACAATGTCTGCCGGTACTTACAGCCATCCGGACAAAGGCAGTCCCTTTGATGAGCGCAGCAAGGAACACGGCAAGAAAGGTGGAAAATGATATGGAAAAACTACTGCAAATCAATCACCTTTCGAAAAGCTTCGGCAAAAACCAGGTTTTGAAGGACATTGACTTTACCGTGAATAAGGGCGATGTGATTTCTATCATCGGCGCATCCGGCTCCGGTAAATCTACGCTTCTTCGCTGCATTAACCTTTTGGAAACCCCCACTGCCGGCGAGATTTTGTTCCACGAGAAAAATGTTGCCGACCGCAAGGTCAAAGCCCACGAGTACCGCAGCCACGTGGGCATGGTGTTCCAGTCATTTAATCTGTTTTCCAATATGACTGTGCTGCAAAACTGTATGGTAGGGCAGATGAAAGTGCTGAAAAAGAGTAAGGAAGAGGCGAAGAAAACCGCTCTTTATTACCTGGAAAAGGTGGGGATGACCCCCTATATCAACGCAAAGCCCCGGCAGATTTCCGGCGGTCAGAAGCAGCGCGTGGCAATTGCCCGGGCCTTAGCTATGAATCCGGAAGTGCTGCTCTTTGATGAGCCCACTTCTGCATTAGACCCGGAAATGGTGGGCGAAGTGCTCAGCGTTATGCAGGACCTTGCCAAAGAGGGAATGACTATGCTGGTGGTCACCCACGAAATGGCGTTTGCCCGGGACGTCAGCACCCGGGTGGTGTATATGAATGACGGCGTCATTTGCGAGCAGGGCAGCCCCGCGGAGGTTTTCGGCAACCCCCAAAAGCAGGAAACAAAAGATTTCCTCGCCCGCTTCCGCAACAATTAAAATGAAGACCCGGTTGCTTGGCAACCGGGTCTTGTTTGTCATTTCGACCGACCGAAGGGAGTGGAGAAATCTACGCACGGATAAAAATGCGTAGATCCCTCGACCTTGCTCGGGATGACAAGAATATCATTAGTTCTTTTTCTGCTTTTTCTTTCGGTTTACACGGATAATCAGCACTACCGCGACGACCATTGCACCGATAAACACCAAGTAAGGACTTGCCACGATGATGAATACAAACAGGTCCGTAAAGAAATTACCCAGGCCCTTCAGGCTCTGCATAAAGCCGGTGCCAATGCGCTGCCAGACTGTCTCCGGCTCTTCTACCACGGTGTATTCCTTCACCTCGGAGACAGATAACCGCACTGTGCCGTAATTTACCTGATTGTCCAGCACCCGCAGCTCGGAGGTGATGGACTCCAAGTCGGTGCGCACCTCCGTCAGCCGCTTTTCAATCTCCAGCAAATCCGCGGTGGTTTCTGCCTTGGCAAGCAGCTCCAAAAGCCGTGTCTGCTCCGTCTCCAAAGCGGAAATCCGACTTTCGATGGCAACATAGTTCAGCGTCACATCATCGGTGGTTTCGTTGGAGGAAATAATGTTGCTCTCCTCGGTGACCTTTGTCACAAATTCATCCAACTTTTCTGCGGGAATACGGATGGTCATCGTACTGCGGCGGTAGCGGCGCTGGGAGCTTGGAGAGCCGTTGTAGGTTTCCTGCTCCTGAATGTAGCCGCCCAGCTGCCGGATTTTCTCCGTAATTGCCGAGAGTAATGTATCCAAATCTTCGGTTTCCGCCTCAATGTTAAATTTGCGAATCAGCTTTTGGTTGGTAGCTTCCACGGGGGTGACACTGCTGCCGCTGCCGGACAGGGAAGTGCTGCCAGCCACTTCTGTGCTGTATTCCAAATAACCCTCGGCAGCATCGTTCAGTGCGCCCCGAAGGCCATCCGAATCCGCCGCGGCATTTTTGGCAGCGCCACAGCCTGTAAGTAACCCCATACAAAGGGTCAATACCAGCAACCAAACCATACATTTTTTCATCTTTCTGTCCTCCTTCTTAATTGATCAAAATTTCCTTGGGATAAAGTTCTTTGTGGGTTTTCGGCTCTTGGTCAAACAATAGCGTGATTTCATTGCCGAGTGAAAATTCTTTGTTTTTTTCTAAATGATCGAAAAAGACTTTTGCGGTTTTCCCGTCTGAAAGGGTGACTGCCAAATAATTTTCCGTTATTTCCGTGATTTTTGCGGTGAGAAAATAGGCGGACAGATTGGTGGAATGCTCCACAGAGCTGCCGGCAAAACCGTCGCCGCGATCTGCCGGCGCATGCTCAGCGGCATCTTCCAAAAAAGAACCCTTATCCGCAGACTTTTGCACCGGTTGCAAATGATAAAGACCTACCACCAGCAAAAGACTTGCGGCAACGGCGGCAACGGGTTTCCAAACCATCCGCTTTTTCCGCCGGAGGGCATCCACCGGCGCCAGCATATCTTCCGGCAATAAGCCGATTGCATCCTGAAGACGCTCTGCGCTTATCATAAAAATCCCTCCTCTTTTAGGTGTTGTCCCAAGCCCTGTCGGGTGCGGTAGAGCAGAATTTTCACCTTGGACTGAGAAATGCGGCAGTACTGGGCGATTTTCGCCACCGGGTCCAGGTAGTAATATCTGCCTAAAAACACGTTTCTTGCCTCCTGGGGCAGGGTTTTTAAGTAGGCGGCAATGGCATCGGCAAGCAGCCCGCTATCCAACGCTTGTTGGGTAGTATCACCGGCGCTAAGGCATTCATTCAGCTCATCCAGTGACAGGGCGTATTCGCTGCCTGCTCTTTTTTGGGCATTTCTTTTCCGAAATAAATCAATGCTGATGCGGCGGGTCAGCTTGCCTAAATAGGTGGACAGCACCTGGGGCTTATGGGGCGGAATGGAATCCCAGGCGGCAAGATAGGTGTCGTTGACACTTTCTTGAGAATCCTCCCGGCTATTTAGGATGTTGTAGGCAATGGTATGTAAGTAGTGCCGGTACTTTTTGTCGGTGCAGGCAATGGCGCGCTCATCCCGCTGCCAGTATAGCTCAACAATCTCTGTGTCTTGCATATTACCACCTCTTATCTATCTACTCGAAAAAAATCGCCTTCGGTTACAAAATATCTGATATTTTTATTCTACCCCAAAGAAGGAAATATGGCAAGCTTGTCCTATGGAGACATTTGTGCGCCTGTGGGCATATTTTTCTTGCAAAATCAAAGAGACAGTGCTATACTGGATGTAATATTTTTTTGGGAGGAATTGAAAATGAATTACAATCGTAGCTTTAACTTTTCTGCCGGTCCTGCTATGATGCCGGAGGCGGTTTTGGAGGAAATCCGGGACGAAATGCTCAACTACCGAGGCAGCGGTATGTGCGTGATGGAAATGTCCCACCGCAGCGGCGTGTTCCAGAAAATCGTGGAGGATGCGGAGCAGGATTTGCGCGACCTGATGCAAATTCCCGATAACTACAAGGTACTGTTCATTCAGGGCGGCGCAACACTGCAGTTTTCTATGATTCCGATGAACCTGATGAAAAACGGCAAGGCGTTGTACATTGAGACCGGCGCCTGGTCCAAAAAGGCCGTTGCCGAGGCAAAGAAGGTAGGTCAGGTGGAGGTCATCTCCTCCAAGGATAAGAACTACACCTACATCCCCGACTGCTCCGATCTCCCCATCGCCGAGGATGTGGACTATGTGTACATCTGCGAAAATGAGACCATCCACGGCACCACCTGGCAGCAGCTGCCCAACACCAAGGGTCACGTGCTGGTGTCCGACCAGTCCTCTATGTTCCTCAGTAGACCCTGCAACGTGTCTGACTACGGCATGATTTATGCCGGCGTGCAGAAAAACGTGGGACCTGCCGGTATGGTGGTGGTGATTATCCGTGAGGACTTGATCCGTGACGATTTGGAGAACCTGCCGGTTTACCTGCAGTATAAGACCCACGCCGACAGCGCATCCCTGTATAACACCCCCAACTGCTGGGCAATTTACTGCTGCGGCAAGGTGTTCAAGTACTTAAAAGACCAGGGCGGCCTGGAGGCTATGAATCAGAAGAACATCGAAAAAGCCAAGGTGCTCTATGACTTTTTGGATAGCTCCAAGATGTTTGGCGGCACGGTGGAAAAAGAGGTTCGCAGCCTGATGAACGTGCCCTTTGTCACGGGCAGCAAGGAGCTGGATGCCGAAGTGATTGCGGCAACTAAGGCTGCCGGCTTTGACAACCTGAAGGGCCACAAGTCCGTAGGCGGACTGCGCGCCTCCATTTACAATGCAATGCCCAAGGAGGGCGTGGAAGCATTGGTTGCATTCCTGAAAAATTTTGAAGAGAATTACAGAGGTTAAGCTATGGCAATCGTAAGACCTTTTCGGGCAGTTCGCCCCCAGCGGTCGGTAGCCGCCCAGGTGGCAGCGCTGCCCTATGATGTGATGAACAGTGAGGAAGCCCGCCAGATGGTGAAGGGTAATCCCTATTCCTTCCTCCACGTGGACAAAGCGGAAATCGATATGGACCCGGCAATCGACCTGTACGACACCCGTGTGTACGAAAAGGCACGGGATAACTTAAACGAAATGATTGCAAAGGGCGTGTTTTTACAGGATGAGACGCCCTGCCTGTATGTGTATAAGCAGGTGATGAACGGCCGTGCCCAGGTGGGCATTGTGGCTTGTACTTCCATTGATGAGTATCGGGAAAACATCATCAAAAAGCACGAGCTGACCCGTGCCGACAAGGAACAGGACCGGGTCAACCATGTGGACTACTGTGATGCCAACACGGGCCCCATTTTCCTCACCTATCGGGCAGAGGAGGAAATCAACCGGCTGGTTGCAGAAGCAATGGAGAATGCCCCTGTGTATGACTTCGTCAGCGAGGATGGCGTGGGTCAGACCGTATGGGTCATCGACGATGCGCAGACCACAGAAAAGATTTCCCAGTGCTTTGCTGCCATCCCGTATTTGTATATTGCCGACGGACACCACCGCAGCGCCTCTGCTGTCCGTGTGGGTATGAAGCGTCGGGAGGAAAATCCGGACTTTGACGGCACGGAGGAATTTAACTTCTTCCTGTCGGTGCTGTTCCCGGATGCGCAGCTGTATATTATGGACTATAACCGCCTGGTCAAGGACCTGAACGGAAACTCCCAGGCAGAATATCTGCAAAAGGTGGCGGAGAAATTCACCGTCACGCCCTATGAACAAGCGGGCGTTCTGAAGCCGGAAGAGAAGCACACCTTCGGTATGTACTTAGGCGGCAAGTGGCATCTGCTGCGCGCCAAAGAAGGCAGCTTCGATGCTGCCGACCCGGTGGCACAGCTGGACGTGTCTATTTTGCAGAACAATCTGCTGCATCCCATTTTGGGCATTGGCGACCCCCGCACCGACAAGCGCATTGACTTTGTAGGCGGTATCCGTGGTCTTCAGTGCCTGGCAGACCGGGTAGACAGCGGAGAAATGGCGGTTGCATTTTCTATGTACCCCACTACGATGGATGACCTGATGGACATTGCCGATGCCGGCGCTATTATGCCGCCCAAATCCACCTGGTTTGGGCCCAAGCTCCGCAGCGGTCTGTTTATCCATAAACTAAAATAATATTTAGGAAACGTTATGAACAGAAAAAAACAAATTCTCCTGTGTGTGCTGGCGATTTTGCTGTGCGCGCTGCTATCTGCCTGCGGCAATGATACCGTCACCTATTCGGTGTTGGTCACAGACAGGCTGGGCACGCCCTATACTCAGGACGTTACGGTGCGGTTTATGCAGGGACAGGAGCAGATGGAGGTTTTGCCCATTGACCGAAACGGCAGGGCAGAAGCGGATTTGCCCAAGGGCGATTATACCGCGCTGGTCCGGTTTACCGACAAGGAAAACACCTATACCTACGATGAGGCGGCTGCGGTGCTTTCCGAAAGCAGCCCCCAAATCACCGTTGTGGCAAACCGGTGTTTAGGCGAGGAAAGTGAGCCCTTGTGCGTGGACGACAGGGAGTACGCAGCCCATTTCGTCCGGGAAGGCTGCACGGAAATCACCTTAGACACTGAGAAGACATTCTTCCTGTTTACCCCCGCCCAGGCGGGAACTTATGAATTTTCCCTGCTGGACGCGGATGCCTATCTGGGCTACTACGGCTTTTCCTACTTCCCCCGGTATGACCAGGCAGTGGAGGTTACAGACAATACCTTTTCTGTCAGTGCGGAGGCGGACGGATTTTCTCTGGTGCTGGGCGTAACGGAGGGCGAAGGCAAGGCAGTTTTGACAATCTCCCGGACAGGGGAGGCGATGGATGCAGAAGTGGCGGAAGAAATTCCCTGGAACACAGACTGGCAAAACCTGCACCAGGCGTCCGAGCTTTGCCGGGCAGAGGTGACAAAAACGCCGAAATATTTTGACCTCACCGCCAAAACCGGCAAATATGACCTGTATTATGACGAAGAAACCGGCTTTTATCACCTGAAGAAAAACGGTCCGGTGGTGCTGGTTGCCCTGGGCGCGATTGAAAACCCGGAATGTCAGTTTACCGGTCTTTATGAGCGCGTTTATGGCAACGGGATGTACGGCGGGTCGGATGTGGTCCGGTATTTCTATGACGCAAACAACGCGCTGATACAGCGGGAAAAGTACACCGATGTACTGCAGGAAATCTTTGCCCATAGCGGAATTACCGCCTATGACCAGCAGGTCTATCACCCGCTGACTGCGGATTTAATGTATATTCTGCAAAACGGCTTTGCCAGCTGGTGGGACCCGGAATCTCCCGATTTTCAGGAGGTTTTCACCGATGCCAATCCCGAATATGCCTGGTTGTTTGCTTGTTGCTATGTGAAGTAATAAAAATAGAAAAGAGGCGTTACGATGAACAAGAAATCCCTTTTGCAGGCAGTGAAATATTTCCTGTTTTCTGTGTCTGCCGGTGTCATTCAGGCGGTCAGCTTCGCGCTGCTGTTCAATGTGCTGCTTGGCGCAAATCAGTCGCTTTTCTGGGTTTGTCATATTACCGCCCTGGTGCTGTCCATTGTGTGGAACTTCACCCTGAACCGGAAATACACCTTCCAGTCGGCAAACAATGTGCCGGTTGCTATGCTGAAGGTGGCGGGCTTCTATGTGGTGTTCACCCCCGTCTCCGCTTATTTGGGGCAGCTGGCAGCCAGTGCCGGCTGGAACGGCCTTTTGGTGGAAGCGCTGACAATGGTGGCAAACTTCGTGCTGGAATTTCTGTTTTATAAATATGTGGTCTTTGCAGAAAAGAAAGAAAGCTAAAAAACATCGGGTAGCACTTGTTGCTACCCGATAATTTTTTTATTTCACAGGGGGATGCTCCTGGATGTAATCGTCCAAAATTTCTGCTGCCAGCACCACCAGGCGGGCGCAGGGACGCACCTTGTAAAATTCCTCAGTGCGGGGTGTGGGCTGGGGGTCAGAGGGAGGATTTTTCAGGATTTCCCGACAGATGATAGAGCCTGCCTGCTCCCGGAATTTGCCTGATAGCTCCTGCACTAAGGCGTAATGTTCTTTCTGCATATCCGGATTGGGGGCGTCGTAGCCGTAGAGAAGGCCTGCCACCATCAGCATACCGCTGACCGCGCCGCAGACTTCCCGCATTCTCCCCATTCCGCCGCCAAAAGAGGACGCCATTTTGGCGCTGAAATTTTCCTCTAATCCTGTTACATCGGAAAAGGCTACCGCAACCGCCTGTGCGCAGTTGTAGCCTTTTACAAACAGTTCTGCCGCGTAAACACTATGTTCCATAACAAAAACTCCTTATATTTCCCCGGCATTCAGGCACACGGTGCGGATTGTGTGGCCCATAGCCGGAATAATCTTGTGCAGTAGTTCTTCGGTTTTCAGCTTCAGACTGGCGGTGTTGACGCAGGGGTGACAGCCGATAAATTCTGATGTCAGCAGTTCTTCATCAATCAGTAGCTGCACCTTGTTTTCTTTATCATTCATAAGCCCTAAAACGCTTAAAGAGCCGGGGGTGATATCCAAAAGTGCTTCCATATAATCTCCGCTTGCAAAGGACAGGCGGGAAGAGCCGATTTGCTTGGAAAGCACCGAGGTTTTAAATTGCTTTTCTCCCGGCAGCAGCAAAAGGTAAAAGTCTGTGCATTGCCGGTTGCAGAGTAATAAATTCTTACACATAGCCGCCTGCAAAACCTGGTCAATCTCTGCGCAGGCCTCCATCGTCATTGCCGCTTCGTGGTCAACCCGTTCATAGAAGATACCAAGCTTGTCCAAAAAGTCATAGACCCGTATTTCCTTATCCAGCCGATTGTCGCAGTGCAAAGGTCTGCCTTGTTCTAAACGCATAAAAAATCACCCTTTCTGTAGTAGTTTACCACAAAAAGGGGAAAAGGGCAATCAAAAAAGAAATGACCCTTGACTGATGCTTTCGTAAGCTTTTGTTTCAGTCAAGGGTCATTTCTCTTCACTCTTAGTATCTAACATCATTGGTTAACCTCGCTTTCTACAGTCTGCGACATATCCTTTACGCATCCACCCAGTTTATCCAATCACGATCTTCAAACGATATTCCCATCAGCGGGATGCTCTTATGTGTGGTTGGGATTTTATAAAGGTATGTCCACAGCTCAGACTTTCAAACCGGATATTGCTTACAGTTCCAAAGGTGAATAACGAAAAATTTTATATGTAAATTGCTTGGACAAATTTTCTGACTTTCCCATCTACTTCTTAACATCTTTTTGAAACTGTTTTTGCGTTCGTCAAATTGTTTTTTAAGTATTCCGGGAACTGCTTGCGCTTATCCAAATTTTATTAAGTTGTGAGCTGCTTGTTTACGTGTACATTGGTATCACCTCTTTGTGTCTATAATATAACACAAAAAAATCGGGTTTGCAAGATGGTAAATTGTACAAAATACACAACTTTCTTTTGTTTAATTCGCAGAAATTAGATATTATCACGAAAAAGAGATTGACAACCGGGAAATACCTGTGATACAATAATTGCGTTGGGGCGCAAAAAGCGGTACTCTTTGCCCAAGTGTTCTTAAGGACACTTGGTCAGTTTTATTCGCCTTTAGGCGAGGTATATTGCTACGCAGTTGTATTATGCTTCGCATAGTGATATTGCCTTCGGCAGTTTTTGGCGAATAAAATATCACTGAAACTGCAAAGTTTCAATATCACTTTGCCGTTAGGCAAAATATCACTCTGTGCGTTTAGCACAGAATATCACTATATAAAAATTACTACCCGAAAAAGAGTTTTTGTTCTCTTCTTCGGGTAGTTTTTGTCTTATACCATAACAAGCAGGGAATTTGTACGGCAAATTCCAATCCTCTTACAGATAACTGTCCTTAGTAACCCTGCTCATTCGAGTACCGCTTTTTCTTATTCATAATTGGTGATAATCAGGTGTTCTGCGTCCCGGTCGTTGCGGCTGCGGACGTTGTAGGTGTACTGCTTGTCGAAGCTGAGGATGTGGAAATCCTTGTAAAGGTTCCAGATAAACTCCGTGTTTTTGATAATCAGCAAGAATTTTGCCTTTGTTTTTTTCAAGGCATTGGCAAGGCGCTCCTGGTCGTACTTGGTAAAGTCCTTACCCTCATAATCGGAAAAGTCCGTGTCATAGGGGGGATCCAAGAACAGGAAATCCTCCTCCGTCAGCTGCAGCTCTGCAAAGAAGTCCTCAAAGTCCTGACAGTGCATATCCGTCTGGGACAGAAGCATTGCCATTTCCGCCTGATACATATTTTTAATCTTGCTGCCCATATCCTTTTTGTTGTAGGACATACCGCCGTAGGGGATGTTAAATTCGCCGGCAGCATTGTAGCGGAACATAGAGCCGTAGCAGTACTCCCGAATGAAATAGAAATTGGCAGCCCGATAGGGGTCGTTGGGGGTGTCGATGCGATTAAGTGCGATATCGTTGAACACCTTGCGGAAATACATATAGTAGCCGCTTAAAAAGCCGGTGACGAAATTTTCGCACAGGTCTTCGGTGGAGAAGGGCTTTTTGTTGTAGTTGTCAACGGTCCTGCGGAACTTGTCGGCAACCATTTTATGTACCTGCCGGTTAAATTCGTCCTTGTCCAGCACCAGCAAATTCCAAAAATCCTTACTCAGCTTTCCGGTAATGCCGCAGACGAAATCCCAAAGGGCATTGCCCAAAGCATTCTCATCCAAAACCCCGTCTTTGAGCTTAAAAAACAGGTGCATCATTTCTAAAGCTTCTTTGCGGCAAAGCTCCATAAGACCCTGCAGGCTGTCCCAGTAGCACATCAGCAGCTGATACAGCTCCCAGTCCTGCGCCTTGACCAGCTTATAAAACAGCATCAAATCCTGGGAAATGTCGTTGATGGCAGCGGTTTTGGGCTCCAAGTCAAAAAACAGGGCGCCGCCGCCGAAAAACGGCTCCACATACCGCTTGTGGGCGGGGATTAAATCTTTGATAATTGCGATTTCCCGGGACTTTCCGCCGGGCCACTTAATCAGGGGATTCACAGAACCACCTCCATTAGATACAGTATACCATATTTCCACAGGAAAGGAAAGGAAAATCTTCTCAATTCCTTGTCCGCAGCTCCCAAAAGGCTACAGCACTGGCAGCAGCCACATTCAGGCTGTCCACCCCGTGATACATAGGGATTTTCACCGTGTAGTCGCATTGGGATATGGCAGCATCGGTGAGCCCCTCGCCCTCGGTGCCCAGCACGATAGCAAGCCTGGGCTCACACTGCAAACGCATATCGTCAATGGAAATGGTGTCCTCTTTTAATGCCATTGCAGCGGTTTTGAAGCCAAGCTCCCGTAAGTACCCGATGGGCTTGTCCCAAAACGCCCAGGGCACTTGAAACACCGTGCCCATACTCACTCTTGCCGGGCGGCGGTACAGCGGGTCGCTGCAGCCGGGGGTGAGCAGCACCGCGTCCATTCCCAAAGCGGCAGCGCTGCGGAATATGGCGCCCAAATTGGTGGGGTTGACCACATCCTCCAAAACGGCAATGCGTTTTGCGTTTTCAATGACGGCTTCTGCCTCGGTAAGCTGTGGGCGCTCCATGGCGCACAGCAAGCCCCTTGTCAGTTTGTAGCCGGTGAGTTTTGCCAAAACTGCATTTTCGCCGGTGTAAACCGGAATATCCCCGCAACGGGCGATGATTTCCCGGGTTTCTTCGTTTAAATTATTTTCTTCAATTAAAATAGACACCGGCTTGCAGCCGGCATCCAAGGCCCTGCCGATAACCTTGGGGCTTTCGGCAATGAAAAGCCCTCTCTGCGGTCCCGGCACTTGGGCAAGCTGCGCCTCGGTCAGCCGTGCGTACACATCCAGCCGGGGGTCTGCAAAATCTGTCACCTTAATCATACTTCTTCTCCGATTCCTTGCGTTTCCATCAGCTCTAAAACCGCCTGTCCGCGCTCTGTCAGCGCCATACTGCCCCGCACCGGATAGCCGGCATAAGCCGTCATATCCGCGCCGGACAGGGGCTTGTCATAATCTAAGCTGATTAAGTTTTTCTGCTCCAAAGCCTGCAAAATCAGACTGTATTCCTGGGCGGAGTATTGGGTGTCCTCCAAATAAACGGGGGTCATATCATCTTGCTTTCGTGCAATGGGCAGAAAGGGGATTTGCCCCAATGCTTCCAGTATTTTTATTTCACCCGGGCTTAAAAGCAGTGTCTTGGCGCAGCCGCCGCAGCTGCCGCAGTTTCCGTTACATTGTGCCATAGATTTACCTTGCCTTTTCGTGTTTTTCTCGGTATAATGATAGCATAACACGAAGGAGGTTGCAATATGTCTGTTTTACACGTGAATAAAGAGAATTTTGATGCGGTGGTGCTGCAGGCGCAGGGAAAGGTGCTGGTGGATTTTTGGGCAACCTGGTGCGGTCCGTGCCAGAGAATTGCCCCGGAAATCGAGGCTTTGGCAGAGGAAAACGAACACCTGACGGTTTGCAAGTTAGATGTGGACGAGGCAACCGAGGTGGCAATTACCTACGGCGTCACCACCATTCCCACGGTGCTGGTGTTTGAAAACGGTCAGGTAGTGCAGCAAATTGTAGGCTACCATACCAAAGAACAGCTTTTAAAAAAGCTGTAAATATGGGATAAGCTTCCCTCCCGGTGCGTAGAGTGTATCGGGAGGGATTTTTTATGAAGATTGCTTGGAAAAAGCTACTCATTTGCTTGGCAATCCCCTTGGCGGTGGGGGGCTTGGCGTCGCTGCTCACCGGCGGGGGAATGGGGGCGTATTCGGAATTTGTGCAGCCGCCGCTGTCACCGCCGGGGTGGGTGTTTCCGGTGGTTTGGACCATTCTATACCTACTGATGGGCTATGCCTCCTATCGGGTGCTGACAAGCGGAAAAGGGCGGGAAGAAATTCGCAGAGCCCTTACACTCTATGGTCTGCAGCTGCTGGTGAACTTTTTGTGGCCGCTCGTTTTCTTTGGGCTTGGCTGGTATTGGGCAGCATTCATCCTGCTGATACTGCTGTGGGTGCTGGTGTTTTTCACCATTCGCGCCTTTTCCAAAATTGACGAACAGGCAGGGGATTTGCTGCTGCCGTATATCCTATGGCTGAGCTTTGCTGCTTACTTAAATTTTGGGGTAGCCTTGCTGAATTAAATCTTTGCAAATGGAAAAAATTATGTTATAGTAAAATTATAAAACAAAATTACAGGAGGAAATTACTATGGCAAACAAATACGCAGGCACCCAAACGGAAAAGAACCTGATGGCAGCCTTTTCCGGTGAATCCGAGGCAAGAAACAAGTACACCTACTTTGCATCCAAGGCCAAGAAGGAAGGCTACGAGCAGATTGCAGCCCTGTTTTTGAAGACTGCTGACAACGAAAAGGAACACGCAAAGCTGTGGTTCAAGGAATTAAACGGCATCGGTGACACCGCTGAGAATTTGCAAAGTGCCGCCGAGGGCGAAAACTACGAGTGGACCGATATGTACGCAGGCTTTGCTGAGACTGCAGAAAAGGAAGGCTTCCCCGAGCTGGCAGAGAAGTTCCGCCTGGTTGCCGCCATTGAAAAGAGCCACGAGGAGCGCTACCGCAAGCTGCTGCAGAATGTGCAGACTTTGGAAGTGTTCAAGAAGGCAGGCGTGCAGATTTGGGAGTGCCGCAACTGCGGTCACTTAGTCGTTGGCACAGAAGCGCCCGAGCTTTGCCCCACCTGCGCACACCCCAAGAGCTACTTCGAAATCCACGCAACAAACTACTAATCAGAAAAATGCAAAAGGAAGGCGTTTTGCCTTCCTTTTTTGTTTTTGCGGTTTGCGGGTTTTGTGGCAATGCATCATAGGGCAAGAAGACCGCAAAGACAAGCAAAACCCACTCGTTTTCACGGTTTGCGGCTTTCGTGATGCCCTGAGAAAAACCCGGTATCGTTGACCAGACGATACCGGGCTTTCCTATGAAAAGAGAGAGGTTAGAAAATGAAAAAGTTGAACAGGCCTTCCTGTTAGTGGCATTATACCAGTAATTTCCAGAAAAAGCAATAAAAGAATTGTTAAATAAGTATGAAGTACATAAAAAACGAGGGCTTAAATTTGTGCAAAATATACAAAAGACCGGCAATGCCGGCATTGGCTGCAAAAAATCCC
The DNA here is from genome assembly GCA_045644625.1 of Faecousia sp. GTDB lineage: Bacteria > Bacillota > Clostridia > Oscillospirales > Oscillospiraceae > Faecousia. Next base: position 2,371 of record JAZRHG010000002.1, on the reverse strand, counting down.
GCCAAACAGAAAAAGCTATTGCAAAGTCTAAGATAATTCGCTATAATATTTGGTGGGGGTATAATTGATAAGGAGTTGAGTAAATTGCGAGAAATTTCTGCACAAACAATTACAGAAACTGTAAAACGCCTGTGTATCGAAGCCAACTGTTTCCTGCCTCAGGATATTAAAAACCGTATCCAGGGCAGCTATGCGGCAGAGCCTTGGGGTCAGGCAAAGGAAATTTTAGAGCGGATTATCGAAAATTACGAAATTGCCGATGACACCGCCCGTCCCATTTGTCAGGATACCGGCATGGCTTGCGTGTTTGTAAATGTGGGTCAGCAGGTACATATTGATGGCGATCTGTCCGAAGCCATCCACGAGGGTGTCCGTCAGGGCTACACAGAGGGCTATCTGCGTAAGAGCGTGGTCCGCGACCCGCTGGACAGAGTCAACACCGGTGACAATACTCCCGCTATGATTTACTATGACATCGTGCCCGGCGACAAGGTGGAAATCACAGTTGCACCCAAGGGCTTTGGCAGTGAGAATATGAGCCAGATCAAGATGCTCAAGCCTTCCGATGGCTTGCAGGGCGTCAAGGATTTTATCCTGAAAGTTGTGGAGGACGCAGGTCCCAACCCCTGTCCGCCCATTGTGGTAGGCGTTGGTGTTGGCGGCACCTTTGATAAGGCTGCATTTATGGCAAAGAAGGCGTTGATGCGCTCAAGCGAGGAGCGGCATCCCGAGCCCTTCTGGGCGCAGCTGGAAGAGGAAATGCTGGAGAGAATTAACGAATTGGGCATCGGACCGCAAGGCTTTGGCGGCAAGACAACTGCCTTGTGCGTCAACATTGAAAAGTGTCCCACCCACATTGCAGGCTTGCCCATCGCGGTGAACATCAATTGCCATGTGACCAGACATAAGACGGAGGTGCTGTAAGATGCCGATTTCTATCAAAACACCTTTGACCCGGGAAGATGCCCGGAGGCTGTAGTCCGGTGACAGCTGCGTGCTTTCCGGTGTGATTTACACCGCCCGTGATGCTGCCCATAAGCGGCTGTGCGAGTTAGTGGAGCAGGGGAAAGAACTGCCTTTGGATGTGAAAGATAGCATTATCTACTTTGTAGGACCTACCCCCGCCCGTCCCGGTGAAGCCATCCGCTCTGCCGGTCCCACCACTTCTTACCGTATGGACGCCTACAGCCCCACAATGATTGCTCAGGGTCAGACCGGTATGATTGGCAAGGGCAAGCGCAACGAAGAGGTCATTGCCGCTATGAAGGAGCACGGCGCTGTGTACTTTGGCGCCATTGGCGGCTGCGGTGCGCTGCTTTCTAAGTGCATCAAAAAGGCAGAAGTTGTTGCCTATGACGATCTGGGCGCAGAGGCAATTCGCCGTTTGGAAGTGGAAGATTTCCCTGTGATTGTGATTATCGACAGCGAGGGGAATAATTTATATGAAACCGGCCGCAAGGCTTATCTCAATAGCAAATAAAATTATTAAAAACCAAATAAAAGGAGAAAGAATATGGATTACGCAAAAGAATCTTTGCGCCTGCACGGTGAGTGGGGCGGCAAAATCGAGGTCATCAGCAAGGTACCCTGCAACACTAAGGAAGACCTGTCTTTGGCATACACCCCCGGTGTTGCCCAGCCCTGTCTGGAAATTCAGAAGGATGTAGAAAAGTCCTACGAGCTGACCCGCCGCCACAATCTGTGCGCCGTGATTACCGACGGTACTGCAGTTTTGGGTTTGGGCGATATCGGTCCCGAGGCCGGTATGCCGGTTATGGAAGGCAAGTGCGCCCTGTTTAAGTCCTTTGCCGATGTGGACGCATTCCCCCTGTGCGTCAAGAGCAAGGATGTTGACGAGTTCGTCAACGCTGTTTACCTGATTTCCGGCTCTTTCGGCGGCATCAACTTAGAGGACATTTCCGCTCCCCGCTGCTTCGACGTCGAGCAGAAGCTGAAGGAAAAGTGCGGCATTCCCATTTTCCACGATGACCAGCACGGCACTGCTGTTATTACCTTGGCAGGTCTTGTTAACGCTCTGAAGGTTGTCGGCAAGAAGAAGGAAGACGTGAAGATCGTCACCTCCGGCGCAGGCGCAGCTGCTATCGCGATTGTCAAGCTGCTGCTCAGCGCAGGTTTCAAGAATGTGATTATGACCGACCGTACCGGCGCAATCTATGCCGGCCGTGAGGGTCTGAACTGGATCAAGGAGGAGATGGCTCAGGTTACCAACCTGGGCAAGCAGCAGGGTAAGTTAGCTGACGTGATTGTGGGCGCTGACGTATTTATCGGCGTTTCCGCTCCCGGCACCCTGACCACCGAGATGGTCAAGACCATGGCTAAGGACGCTATCGTCTTTGCTTGCGCTAACCCC
>JAZRHG010000001.1:0-16038 GCA_045644625.1 Faecousia sp. | reverse complement strand
CCAGTCCGTAGCGCAGGGTCAAAATCCGGGCATCGGTCTCAGAGAGGCCGGACAGCAGATCTGCGATCCTTTGCCGCATCTGGAAATATGCCGTGTCCTCCACCGCCTGATCTTCCTCCTGCGGCAGCTGCTCCGGCTCCGGCTTTTTGATTTGTGCCATCTGTCGGGCATTTTCCAAAACCTGCGCCGTGGCAACGGCTTCTTCTACACTGATATGCAAGCCCTCTGCCATTTCCTCTATGGTGGGGTTTCTGCCTAACTCACCCAAAAGCTTTTCATCCACACTGCGGTAGTCTTCCACCGCCTGACGCAGTTTTTGACCCACGCCGGAGGCGTATGCCTGTAAAATCACCGATTTTGTCAGGCTTTGGGTAATTGCCCGGTCTCGATAGTCTCCAAAATCATCACCTGTGTAGTAGTCCAGGGCTTGCCAAAGCCCCATACTACCCTCCTGGATTAAATCCATCAGCAGCACGCCGTAGCCGGTAAAGGCGCAGGCAAGCTCCACCACGCGGGACAGGCTCAAATTCAGCAGTGCGTTTTTCACATCCTCACTGCCTGTTTTTTCCAATTTCTCTGCCAGCAACTGAATATCCCCACAGGCAGGAATTTGGGCAATTTCTTCTAAATACATCCGCAGCGGGTCATTTTCTTCCAGACTTTCCATAAGATGCGCACTTTTAGAAAGCTGCTCTTCACGACGCAGGCGCAGAGATAGTTCTGTATCGGCACTATACCGGGGCAAGGTTGACAGGTCCGGCATAATTCCTTTTTCTGCCAGCACATTCAACGCATCCTCTAAAGCGCTCTCATCCTCCCAGTCCAGGGATGTGAGCAGTTCCAGCGCCGAAACCTGCGCACCTGCTTTCAGACCAGAAAGGAAGTCATCCTTTTCAAATGTAAATTCCAAATCCATCAAAACAAAAAGTCCTCCAAACCAATATCAGCGCCCATTGCCCGTAATTTTGCCAACGCCTGTTGCTCCAACTGGCGGGCGCGTTCTTTGGAAACGCCCATACTTGCACCGGTTTCCGTCAAGGAGTGGCACACGCCGTCATCCATTCCGAAATGCAGGCGCAGCACCTGCTGCTGACGCGGGTCCAGCATACTTAAAAGTGTGTCCATCGTGTGGCTTAACTCTTGACGCACCAGTTCTTCCTGGGGCTGCGGGGCGTGCATGTCCTCCAAAAGTGCCTGCAGCGCATCGTTTTCCGCGCTGCCTGCCGGCGCGTCCAGCGAGCACACCTGCGGCAGCAGGCTGAGCAGCTCCGCCACCTTATCTTCAGCAAGTCCGCACTGTTTGGCAAGTTCCGATAAGGTGGGCTCTAAGCCCTCCTGCTCCATAGCGCTGCGGACCGCCAAAAGCTTTCTGATGCGCTCCATTGTATGGCGGGGCACACGGATAAGCCCTGCGTGGTTGAGAATGCTGCGGCTCATTCCCTGCCGAATCCACTGGGATGCATAGGTAGAAAACCGATTTTCTAAAGTATAGTCAAACTTTCTTGCGGCGGTGATTAAGCCAATACTGCCCTCTTGTATCAAATCCAAAAGGGGCACACCGCGGCCTGCATATTCTCTTGCAATGGACACCACCAGCCGCAGATTGGAATTGACCATCGTACGAATGGCTTCCTCATTGCCTTCGGCACACTCCATTGCCAACTGCCGTTCCTGCTCAGGGGTGAGTAGCGGGTAGGCGCGGATTTCACCCAGAAACTGCACCATACTGTCCTCCGGCAAAGCTTCTATATTCTGTTTTACCGGAAGTGTATCGGTCATTTTTTTGTTCCTTTTCTTTCCTTAAGCTTGTCCCGAAATGCCATCAAATCATCGTTGCTGGATATCCCCTTGGCTTGCGAAGTATGCCGAAGGACATTCAGGCAATCCCGAAACGCAGCTTCGTCCGAGGTTGCGTGACTTTTTTGGCAAATGCCGGTAATGTGGGACATTTCCTCCGGCTGTAAGTCTTCCAAAACGCCCAAACGCGCTTCCAAACCTTGCGTATAGCGGGCGCGTAACTGTTCAAACACGCGGCCAAACAGGGGTACGGAAAACTGCTCTGCAGTCAAGTCCCCCACCTTATCCAAAAGGCTGGGGTCTTTGATAATCAAAGCAATCATCCCCTCTTCTGCCATCGCGGATTTCACATTGTCATACCGGATGCTGCGGCTTTGGGGCATGTGCGCCTGCACGGGGGCAAGGTCAATTTTCTCCTGCCGCTTTTTCTCTTTTGCCAGCCTGCGTTTGTAGGCTTTACCGATTTCCAGCTGCATACTTTCATAGCTGATTCCGCCGGCTTCTGCAATGCGGTGTCCGTAAATTTCCCGCTGCACCGCACTGCTCAAAGAGGAAATCAGTTCTGCCGATTCCTGAATGAACGCAATGCGTTCTTCGTCAATTTTCACGTTATATTTGCTGCCGATATTCTTCAGCTGATATTCCACCCGATTGGAAGAATCCTCCAAAAGCAGCTTAAACTTATCGGCGCCAAACTTATGCAAAAATTCGTCCGGGTCCTTGGCGTCCTTCATTTGCAGCACCTTAACGGCAATCCCCACCTTTTCCAGCATCGGGATTGCCCGCTGCGCCGCCCGTTGACCCGCCTCATCACTATCGTAGGTTAAAACCACCTGGTCGGTGTAACGGCTAATTAGATTTGCGTGTTCATCGGTCAGGCTGGTGCCCAAAGAGGCGATGGCGTTGTCAAAGCCGTATTGATGCAGGGTAATCACATCGATATTGCCCTCCACCAAAATCAGGTAGCCGAACTTGGATTTTTTCGCAAAGTTCAGACCAAACAAGTTCTTTCGCTTGTTAAAAATAATGGTCTCCGAGGTATTTAAGTATTTGGGTTTACTATCGTCCAGCACGCGACCGCCAAAGCCAATCACATTGCCCCGCACATCGATAATGGGGAACATGAGCCGATTGCGGAAGCGGTCGTATACCCTGCCGTTTTTCTGACCCACCAGGTCTGCATCGATCAGCACCTGATCGGTGTAGCCCTTCTTGCGCATGGCATCCACTAAGCTGTTCCAGCTATCGGGAGCGTAGCCAACACCAAAATTCGTTAAAATTGCCTTGGTCAGTCCCCGCTTTTGGGTGTAAGCCAGACAATTTGCGCCTGCAGGAGTGTATAACTGACTGTGGTAGAAACGGCCTGCCTCTTTCATCAGCGCCCACAGGCGTTCCTGCTTGCGGTAACGGCTTTGGTACTGCTCGTCCTCCGGCACTTCCATACCGGAGCGTTCTGCCAGCTTACGAACCGCATCGGGGTAGCTTAAGCCTTCAACTTCCATCATAAAGTTGACCACGCCGCCACCTTTATGACAGCCAAAGCAATAGTAAATGCCTTTGTCCGGCGCAACGGAGAAGGAAGCGGTTTTCTCTCCGTGGAACGGGCATAAGCCAAACATATTGGCTCCGGAACGTTTTAAGGTTACATACTGCCCCACCACATCCTCAATGGGATTGCGGGCAATGAGTTCATCAATAAATGAAGGGGGAAATGCCACGGCTTATGCCTCCTTTCTTAGTTAGGGTAATGCCATCATCCCCGGACGTGCCAGCCCGCGGGAATAAATAATTCTGTGTATTTGTCTACCGCATATTTGTCGGTCATACCGGCAATATAATCGCAGACCGTTCGCTCCATACCGTCAAAGGACAGTTGGGGCTGAAAATCCTCCGGCAGCGCCTCGGGATGCGCCATATAGAAACGGTAAAGCCATTGAAGCATATCCCGCGCTTTACTCTCCTCGCCTTTTGCCACCGGATTGCGGTAAACCTTTTCGAACATAAAGCTACGCAAATCCTGCAACGCCTTGTCAATATGGGGTGAAAGCATAATTTTTTCTGCATCCCGGGAGGTGGCAATCATATCGCAAACCAAAGTATCAATTCTATGACTGTGGCTCTCGCCTAATGTCAGTACCACATCTCTGGGAATGTCTCTGCCGGATAAAATTCCCGCGCGGATTGCATCGTCCACATCGTGATTGACATAGGCAATCCGGTCAGAAAGGCGCACAATCTGCCCCTCCAGGGTTTCCGGAATTTGCTCGCCTGTGTGCCCTAAAATGCCCATACGCACCTCAAAGGTCAGGTTTAAACCGGCACCGTCATTTTCCAAAACATCTACCACACGCAAGCTCTGCTCATTATGGCGGAAGGGCTTTCCCGTGCACTCCGACAGGGCAATTTCGCCTGCGTGTCCGAAAGGTGTGTGTCCCAAATCGTGACCCATGGCAACGGCTTCGGTCAAATCCTCATTTAACTGCAGGGCTCTTGCAATGGTCTGGGCAATGCGTGAGACCTCCAAAGTGTGGGTCATACGGGTGCGGTAATGGTCGCCCTCCGGCTGCAGAAACACCTGGGTTTTGTGCATCAGGCGGCGAAACGCCTTGCAGTGTACAATGCGGTCAATGTCCCGCTGATAGTTTGTGCGCATATCCGTTTCGTCCGGCACTTCCGGACGGGGTCTGCCTTGCGTTTGATCGGAAAATGCGCTACCCCGCGCCAATCGATTATGCTCCTGCTGCTCCAAAAATTGCCGCACGTTCATACCGTGTACCTCGTTTATTCCACCGGGAATGCCCGGTAAATCTGCTCCGTTTCCATTCCTTCCACCGTACCGGCGGTCATATCTGTAATCTTGTCCAAAAACGTCTGTGCCTGATCCCGGGCAACCAAAATCTCCAGTTCTACCTCTGCGCCGAAATTGGTACTTTGAATGACGCAGCCAAAAGCTTCTGCCTCTAACTTTACCCGCTCGTAAAAGTTATACGGGCAAGGAATATACAGAACGGACCACACCCGTTTCATAGAACGACCTGCGGCATCAATGGCAATTTTTGCGCCCTTTGTATAGGCTCTAACCAGGCCCCCTGCGCCCAGCAGCGTGCCGCCAAAGTAACGGGTGACCACACAGACAATGTTATAAAGTTCCTCTTTTTGCAGCACCTGCATCATCGGATTTCCGGCAGTACCGCCCGGTTCCCCGTCATCAGAAAACCGCATCGCACCGTCCCGGATTACATACGCCCAGCAATTGTGACTGGCATCATAATGCTGCTTTTTCATCTCCTGAATTTTGGCTTGTGCCTCTTCCTCGGACTCCACATACCAAACTCTGCCGATGAACCGGGATTTTTTCTCTATAAATTCGTCTTCCCCATATCCGGTTGGTACCAGGTATTCGTCCACCTTACTGCTCCTTCAAAATATACTCTTTCAGTCTACCGTATAAAATCGGATCTACTATGGTCTCCACCACAATTCCCTCTCCGGTGTATTCCACATTCAAGACTTGTGCGCCGGCGTGGAGGGTTTCCACCATACCGCCCATAGAATAGGGCAGCTGCACCGTAATGTGGTGACGGCTGTGACCCAATGCTTTTTCAATTGCCTGCAAGAGTGCTTCCATTCCCTGCCCCTTTGCGGCAGAGATTTTCACCACATCTTCCCCAATGGGAATATCCTCAGCACTGACCAAATCCGCCTTGTTGTAGCAGCGGATAACCGGCGTGCCGGGTTTTGCCAGTTTCAAAATCAGGCTGTCCACAACTTCAATGTGCTCTTCCCGGTTGGGATCTGCAGAATCAATGACGTGCAAAAGAAGGTCTGCGTATTCCAGTTCCTCCAATGTCGCCCGGAAAGCATCCACCAAGTGGTGAGGAAGCTTGGCAATAAAACCGACAGTGTCGGATAAAATTACTTCTAAATTATCGGACACCTTCAACTGACGGGAGGTGGTGTCCAAAGTATCAAACAAACGGTTATTGGCAGGAATGCCGGCATCGGTCAAGCGGTTGAGCAGGGTGGATTTGCCTGCGTTGGTGTAGCCCACAATGGCAACCACCGGCACAGAATTTTTCATTCTCCGCTCCCGCTGGACTGCCCGGACCTGGCGCACCTGCTCTAATTCTGATTGCAGACGGGCAATCCGCTCCCGGATATGCCGGCGGTCGGATTCCAACTTGGTTTCGCCGGGGCCTCTGGTGCCGATACCGCCACCCTGACGGGACAGGCTCAATCCCAACCCGGACAGACGGGGCAGCAAGTATTTATACTGGGCAAGCTCCACCTGCAGTCTACCCTCTTTGGTCTTTGCCCGTTGGGCAAAAATGTCCAAAATCAGCGCGCTGCGGTCCAGCACCGTTACACCCAAAAGCTCCTCCAAGGCGCGGATGTGTCCGGGAGACAGCTCGTTGTCAAAGACCACCATTGTGGACGCGGTTGCCTCTACCAGCATCCGCACTTCCTGCGCCTTACCTTCGCCGATAAAGCTATGGGAATCCGGTGTGGGGCGGTTTTGCAAAACCTTGCCGGTGCAAAAGCCGCCGGCGGGTTCCAAAAGCGCCTCTAATTCTTCCAATGTCTCATCGGTGGCAGTTTGGGCTTTGGTAAAGCAGGCGGCGTTTAAGCCCACCAGCACTGCCCGTTCCTGCTCCGGTGACGGATTGTTTTGCATAAAATTCCTCCAAAAGGATTGTTAGGATCTATGTTCCAACAGCCACTGCTTTTCCACTTTTCCAAATTTACGGAAAACAACAAACAGCATACCAAGCCAAACAATGTCAAATACACCACATGCAAAAAAGACAGGGCTGTAAGTACCGATGGCATCATAAATTATGTTGCAAATGGGAGGGGCAACAATGGCAGCCGCGGAAGACATTCCCATTAGTGTACCGACTAAACTTGTACCGGTTTCCACACCAAAAATTGCCTCTGTAATCAGAGGTACAGAAACCGAGGTAAGCGTCATGGAAATTGCCAGCAAAATCATCCACAGGTAGGAAACATAGGGGTTCGATACATCGGCAAAGCCCAAATGGCCCACGATGGTACAGACAACACAAACTACACCCAAAGCCTTTCCGCCGATCTTTTCACTGACCCAGCCGCACAAAAGCTTTCCAACCGCCAGTGCCAGCATCATCACACTTTGGTAGCTGGCAGCTTCCATCGCGGTATAGCCGTTATCCTGAAAATGCGGTGCTACAATAAACCAAGGACACCACAGGCAGAAGTTGAGCAAAAACATAAAGACACACATCAGCTTAAAAGCCGGATGCTTCCGGGTCTCATTCACAGCAATACCCTTCCACTGCTGCAAGCGCTTGGTTTTTTTATGATCGTCATGAAAAAGCTGTCCTTCTCCGTAGGGCTTAAGGCCAATTTGCTCCGGGGTATTGCGGACAAGGAAATACAGCAGCATAGTTAAGCCGATAAACGCAGCAGTAGCGACGTATGACCATTGCCACCCCCACGCTTCAATCATAGCAGCAGAGATCACGGAAGAAATCATACCGCCAACACCGGTACCCATTGTCACAATGCCCAAACAAGTTCCGTAATGCTTGTGGAACCAGGAACGCATAATCCAGGAAACACCGGTTACATTCATTGCGCCGTGGCATAAACCGTACAAAATGCGGCTAAAGGCATAAATATAAACATTTTTGGAAAGGGCGGTCACCACGCAAGTAAGTGCCAAAGAACCCAAGGAGACCGCTGCCGTCTTTCTATACCCATATTTATGGAGAAAACGGGTAGTGAATAATGTGCCGATTGTCATCACGATGTTGGAAAGTGTTCCCAAAGTAGAAAACAAGCCACGGCTGATCTGCAAGCTCTCTGTGATAGGAATGACATACACAGTGGCTGCATTGGCAACGCAGCCAAAAGCAGTACTATGTATCAGCAAAATAGCCAGAATGACCCAATGGTAATTTGCTTTGATTTTTTGTTTAAGTTGTCCCATTTTCTTCTTTCTCCTAACCACATAAAAAGCTTTTGCCTACTGCAAAAATTTTTACATTTTATTATAACACATATCACCGTAAGAAAACAACTGTTTTGAAAGAAAAAAGCAAAAACCCACGCCAAAAGGCGTGGGTTTTTATTCTTACTTGATACCGAAACGCTTGTTGAAACGGTCAACACGTCCACCGGTGTCAACCAGCTTCTGCTTGCCGGTATAGAAAGGGTGGCACTTGGAGCAGATTTCGACGCGGATGTCCTTCTTGGTGGAGCCGGTAGTAAAAGTATTACCACAAGCGCAACGGATGGTGGTCTGTTCGTACTCGGGATGGATGCCTTCTCTCATGTTGTTCACCTCTTTCTTCTAAGTTAAAAGGGCAAAATACCCCTAACAATCTTTAATCGCCCGGATATCATAACACAAGCAGGGCAATATTGCAAGTGTTTTTTTCTTATTTTTGAAAAAAACTATCAAAAAGCCCAGTTTCCGTTACGGAAGACAGGAACTGTCTTGCCGTCACGGGTGGTAGCATCGATATTCATCGTGTCGCAACCAATCATAAAATCCTCGTGAATCATCGATTCGTTGATGCCCAGTTCTCGGCACTCCTCCAAGGACCGCTGGTGATAATTTTCCAGGGTATCAGCATAACCGCTGCCGATTGCCAAGTGGCAGGCTGCATTTTCATCGAACAAGGTATTATAGAACAGCAGACCGCTTTCTGCAATGGGGCTCTTTTCGGGCACCAATGCGCACTCGCCCAAATAGGCAGAGCCTTCGTCCATATTGACTAAGGTGTTCAGCAGTTCCTCGCCTTGCTTAGCTTTTGCCTCTACCACCTTGCCGTTTTCAAAACGCAAATAAAACTCGTCAATAATCTGCCCCTGATAGCACAAAGGCTTTGTGGAATAGACGATACCCTCTGCCACGCCCCGTTTGGGAGAGATAAAGCATTCCTCGGAAGGAATGTTGGGATTGAAGAAAATGCCCTGACGGCTGGTTTCTCCGCCGCCACAGAAGCGTCCTTCCGGTATCATGCCCACAGTGAAATCCGTGCCGTTATCGGCGGTATAATGCAGGCTTTCAATTTGCAGGCTATTTAAATAGTCGCAACGGGCTTTTAAATTGGCGTTGTGAAGCTCCCATGCCTTTATGGGGTCTTCATCTACTCTGGAGGTAAAAAGAATGACTTCCCAAAGTTTCTCCACTGCCTGATGCTTACTTAAATTGGGGAACATTTTCTTCGCCCAGGCTACGCCGGGAACTGCCGCAATGCACCACTGCTCTGCACCCTCCACCTTATCCAGGTAAGGCTTCATAATGGGGTAACGCAGCTGACGGGCTTTGGCATATTTTTGCATATTGATGCCTTTCAAGCCGTCCGGGTCTTCGGAAATCAGGTGAATCCGGCAAGGCAGTGCCTCCACCCGGTGCTGCATTTTTGCCTCCTGCCAAGGTAAAACTGCGCCCAAAGTCTTAAGTGCCTGATAGCGGACGTGGACTTTTTCCAGCGGTTGGTATGACCATTCCACGCTGACCTTTTTGGCCTTGGCTTTATAAGCCTCCTCTACCACCAGCTGTACAAATTCTGGCTGGTCCAGCTCAGCATAAATCACAACCTCCTGCCCTTTTTGCACGTTCACACCGCAACGGACAATGAGTTCTGCGTAACGGCGAAGTACCGTCTTTTTCATAAAAATCTGCTCCTTCTAAATTTTTTCTTTCATTTTAACAAAGAAAAACTCCACCGTCAATTGAAAACAGAGGAAATATGGCGTATAATGCCTGTAAAGAGGTGTTTTTATGCTGACAAGAGATGAGTTCCATAATTTTCTTCGTGGGGGCGTTTGTATTTTAGACGGTGCCACTGGTTCGAATTTAATGAAGGTGGGTATGCCGCGGGGCTGCTGCACCGAAGAATGGATATTGGCAAATCCCGATAAGCTGGTTGCGCTGCAACGGGCGTATGCCAACGCAGGCAGTCAAATTCTGTATGCCCCCACCTTTCAGGCGCAGCCCATCGCGTTGGCGCAGGTGGGCCTTGAGAAGCACGCGGAGCAAATCAACGCCCAATTGGTTGCCCTTTCCAAAAAAGCGGCGCCAGATTGTCTGGTAGCAGGCGATTTAACCACCTTAGCCGCTTTCACCGACAGCTGGGACGAGGGTAATTTTGATTTACTGGTAGACAATTACCGGCGGCAAATCCGGGGTCTTTTGGATGGCGGCGCAGATTTATTGGTGGCAGAAACCTTGCTCTATCCCCAGGAGGCGGAGGCTATCCTCACTGCATCGGAGTTAGAGGGTACAGGCGCTGCAATGTATAGCTTTACGATGCAATCAGACGGCTCTTTGTTTTCCGGAATGGATGCCGGTCCTGTGCTGCAGGAGTTGGAGCAGGCAGGCGCAGCAGCCGTTGGCTTTAACTGCGTCGGTGCCGATATGATGACGCCCTATTTGGTGTCCAAGCTGAGAAGATTTGTAAAAGGCGCGCTTCTTTGCAAGCCTAACGCCGGCATCCCTGTGATTGAAAGTGATAATCTCCCCCACTACCCTATGCTGCCGGAAGAATTTGCAACCATCACCGCAGAGTGTGTCAAAATGGGCGCATCCCTGGTGGGCGGCTGCTGCGGAACAACCCCGGAACACATTGCCGCAGTTAAGAAAATACTGTAATTGCAAGCAGGCTGCTTTATCATAAGCCGCCTGTTTACATTTTATTCATTTTTTCGTTGTCACACGACTTTTTTTCTGTTATAATAATGTTGTTATGAAAAACAGAACTAACTACTTCGTCAGCAGCAAAAACCTGCTGACCTGGCTGATGGTGCTGTGTATGGCTGGCTCGGCAGTGACCCGCATTGTGTTTGTCGGAATGATGAAAGGCCCCGACATCACGGTTTCGGTGTGGAGTCAAATCGTTCTGCCAATCGTAGCTTGCCTGCTGTTTGCACTCATCGTCCTATTTAACGGCAAGGAGCATTTCTACAAATCCGCAATTCCCGTTTGGATGATTTGCATCTATTATGTCTTTGTTTTTTCCGGTGTGGGTTTCAAGGCATATAACACAATGATTGTTGCGCTGTACGCAATCGCGATGCTGTTTATTGCCGTGCTCTACACCCAGATTACATCCGGCAAGGTAGCCGCGCCCTGGCTGCTGATTCCCACGCTATGCTTCCCGCTGGCTGCGCAGCTTTACTTACATAGAACCATTCTGCTCAGCCGGGATTATACCTTCCTGCTTCCGGACATACTAATGGTTGCAGGTCTTATTTGGATTGTGTTTGCCATCCGCATTCACACCGACGGCGCATACCACGCCACCTGGGGTGACCGCAATGACGGACGCAAAATCCGCAGCCTGTCTCCTATGGCGCAGATTACCGCCTATTTCCAGGTGGAGCGAAACACCTGCACCAACCTCTTTGAGGAGTCCTTTGAAATCACCCACATTGAGCGCTACATTCGCCAAAAGCGCAGAGAGGGCTACACAGATTTCGGTCTGAACCACGTGCTGCTGGCTGCCTATGTGCGGGGTCTTTGCAAATATCCCCAGCTGAACCGTTTCATTTCCGGTCAGAAAGTTTATTCCCGCGGCGAAGACATTCAGTATTGTATGGTCATCAAAAAAGATATGACCATCGAATCTCCCGACACTTCCATCAAGGTGCATTTGAGCCGTAAGGATACTGCAATCGATGTTTACGAAAAGCTCAGCGCAGCCGTTGCCGATGTGAAGAAATCTATGGAATTGGATGCCGGAATTGACAACCTGATTTCCTATTTCAATCTCATCCCCGGTGTGGTGCTGAAATTTGTGGTGTGGCTGCTGAAGCTTTTGGATTACTTTGGTATGCTGCCTGCATTTCTAACTGAGCTCAGTCCCTTCCACGGCAGCTTGTTCTTCACTTCTATGGGCTCTTTGGGTATTGCTCCCATTTACCACCACTTATATGACTTCGGCAACCTGCCTGTGTTTGGTGCATTCGGCTGCAAACGCCGCGCGCTGGAGTTGCAGGAGGACGGCAGTGTGGTTCAGAAGAAGTATATTGATGTAAAGTTTACACTGGACGAGCGTATTGTGGACGGCTATTATTATGCCGCATTCTTCAAGCACTACCGCACCATTATGCGTCACCCGGAACTTTTGGATCTTCCTCCGGAAGAAATCCTGTCGGATATCGACTGATTATGAAAGAGCAAATTTTAGAATATTTACCCGCAGAGTGTCCCTGGAGGGACACTCTGCATTGGTTTGATACCATAAATTCCACCAATGACCTTGCTAAAGATATGGCCAGAAACAACGCTGAGGACGGCACCATTATCCTGTCCGGACACCAAAGCGCCGGCAGAGGACGAATGGGCAGAAGCTTCGTCTCCCCTGCCGGAAAAGGCATCTACCTATCCCTTATTTTGCGCCCCAAGTGCGTACCGGAAAAGCTGATGCATTTGACCTGCGCTGTGGGTGTGGCTGCCTGCGATGCCATTGAGGAGGTCACCGGCGTTCGTCCGGGCATCAAGTGGATTAACGACCTGGTGCTGGGCAAAAGGAAACTGGGTGGCATCCTCACTGAGCTTTCCACACAGCAGGGACTTGTCGACTTCGCAATTATTGGCATCGGCATAAACTGCAGTCAGAAAGCAGCGGATTTTCCAAAGGAAATTCGGGATATTGCCATTTCCTTAGAGGAATTTACCGACACGCCCGTTAACCAGCCAAAGCTGATTGGCGCACTTATTTCCCATTTGTATGAGATGCATACAAATCTTTTTTCAAAAGATTTTATGCCAGCTTACCGCAAGGACTGCATCACCCTGGGACAGGACATTTCCGTCGTGGCAGGTGAAAACATCACCCACGGAAAAGCCGTGGATTTGGATGCGCAGGGCGGTCTGATTGTGCAGTACCCCGACGGCACCTGCAAAACCGTAAATGCCGGCGAAGTAAGCATTCGGGGAATGTACGGTTACGTGTAAATTTTTTATTGCTTTTTTGATGAAGATTGGTTATACTGAGGGTAGAAAACTATATTAGGAGGCGATTTATGATGAAAGCTTTTAAAGTGATTATGAAGATTTTGGTAGCTCTGGCTGCAATTGCCGGCGTTGTGTATGTGGTTGCTACCTATGGTGAACAGATTGCTGCCTGGGCAAGACGGCTCTTAGATAAGCTAAACTGCCTCTGCTGCTGTGATTGTGACTGCGACTGCTGCGACTGCGACTGCGAAGAAGTAGAAGTGGTTGAAGGCACTGCTGAAGAGAAGGATTTTGAAGGCTAATAGATCACAAAGCAAACGGGCTGATGCAAATGCATCAGCCCGTTTTTTTCAACTCTTCCAAGTATTCTTCCAAGCAAAGGCCGGATTCGTAAATATCTTTTGCCAGAGATTTTCCCACATACCGAAAATGCCAAGGCTCATATTTAATACCTGTGATATCAATTTTATCATCCGGATAGCGTAAGATAAAGCCGTATTTCCAGCTATTTTTCTCCAGCCAGTCATACATCGCGTCAGTGCCGGTAATATCTACCGCAAGTCCTGTCTGATGCTCGCTGGTGCCCGGAAGCGCAACAGATTCTTCCACTTTTTGAATTGCCTGCGTTTCAGACATTCCCTGCGCAATGTACTTTCTCTTTCGGGATGCCCGCAAGCTTTCCTGGGTTGCCTTACTGCGATAGGATACCAAAATTTTCGTAGTATGTCCCGCTGCATTTCCGGCATCCAGCATTTGCTGCAGCTCATCACGGCAGGTGGCATCAATCTTATAATTGCCGATGGAAACCAAGTTATTTTCAAAATCCTTCGGCACTAAATTTTGACCGTTGCAAAGCAGGATGTACTCGCCGGTGGGCAGAAAATAGCGCTCTATGCCGCCAATCTCCACAAAGCCGGTGGCAAATGTACCGTCGCCGTTGAGATAAAATCTGCCGGTTTCATCGGTAACCCATCCGGTACGGGACTTTCCGTCACTGTCAAAATAGAACTTTCCCTCGGGTGCATTCAACCAACCGGTATGGTTTTTTCCGTCAACCGTGTAGGTAAGACCGTCGCCGGTATCTCTCCAGCATTCATTCAACGTGCCATCCTCACGGAAGTAGTATTTTAATCCGTTAGCCTGCGTCCAGCCTGTGCAGGGTTTTCCCTCTTGATCCAGAAAGTATTTCCCTTCCGGAAGTTCCAACCAGCCGGTTTGCATTGCTCCATCAGCATCCAAATATACCCGACTGCTGCCTTGCAAAAGCCATCCGGTTTGCAATTTTCCGGCATCGTCAAAATAATAACGCTTGCCGTCCAATTCCAGCCAGCCGATTTGCATATTGCCGTCTTTTAACAAATAACAACGCTCACTTTCCACATCCAGCCATCCGATATGCTGCACGCCGTCGCTGCCAAAGTAATACTTTTTTCCGTCAATAGTCTGCCAATAGGTCAGTGGTCTTCCGTAATTATCCAAATATTGCACAGCACCGGTGTCCGTAGTGTTCCAACCGCTGCGGGCAAAAAACGGCACTTTCAAGACAAATAAACCGACACAAACTATCCCCACCAGCAGAAGCGACAGCAGTACACAGAGCCACTGCAGTACTTTTCTTCTATTTAATGTCTTATTCACTTCAAAATCTCCAATAATTGTTCGCGTATCATAAGAATTTGGGCAACATGGTAGTTGGTCACAATATCCAATTCCGACGGCGTTTCAGTCTCCCGCGTATCCCGAATAACCGCACCGGAAATTTCCAGCCGCCTGCGGTTTTCGCTGTCCAGGCAGCCCGGCTTTTCCATAGAGGATAGCACCACCATTTGTGCCAGCAAGGCTCTTGCTTTTGTTTCACACAGCTGAAACATCTTCAGCTGCTTATGCTGTGTTTGTAAACGCAAAAACAGTTTTTGTTTTTCAAAAATTTGCAGTTGCTTTTCCAACTCAGCGATTTTCTTTGTCATTTTTTCCGAATCGGGGATTACATCGTCGCCGTCAAACAGCGCCTCTAAGAAAATCAGCAGCTCCTTATCCAACCCGACAGCAGTCTGCCGGATCCGCAGAGAGTTGTCATAGGGAAACACCAGCATATTGATCAGCATTCCCACGCCCAGTCCGATTGCTGTATCCCATATACGCCCCAAACCGTACCAAACGGGAGCAATCTCCGGGGTTGTACACAGCATCACAACCATAAAGCAAGGCAAACCGGGAGAATAGGAAATATGCAGGGAATGGTATAGTGAGATAACAATGATGATGCCTATTCCGGTCAGAAGAAGTGGATGCCAGGGCAGGAGCAGCAACAGCACACTTACCGCAACGCCGAATGCAACACCCACAATTTGCGTAAGGCTTGCCTCCACTGACTCACGGAATGTGGGCTGCACCGCCGACATCGCTCCCAGCATCGCAAAAACCAGGCGAGAATCCGTTGTACCAAAGGCATTAACAATGATCATAGAAATGATCACCGCTACCGCGGTTTTCAAAGTGCGCAGGCCAATACGAAAATTCCATTTCCTATGCTTCATACGTTTGCTCCAACCTGTTCATTTTCAAAAAGCACCTGTCGCTGACAGGTGCTTTTCTATTAGGAATTCTTCATAACCACAGTTTCAACGCAATCGCCTACATGCTCACAGGCATCGGCGCATTTTTCCATGTGTTCATAAACTTCACGCCAAAACATTACAGCAAGGACATCGTCCAGCTCTACTGCTTTCAAAGATGCCTGCAGATACAAACGGTCGCAATCTTCTTCCCGATGACTCAAGTCGATAATCATCTCGTGGAGCTTCTTGGGCTTTTTGAAGTTGGGCAGCTCTACCAGCATTTCCTTCATTAGTTCGCAGCAGGAAACAATCTTATCGGCAAACTCGATTGCTTCCGGCTGAACAGCCTGAATCTTATTCACATACAGACGCTGCAGAACTTCTTCCACACAGTCAGCCACCTCGTCGATGTTGGCGCTGATCAGCGCCATATCCTCTCTGTCCATCGGGGTGACAAACGCTTTTGCCAATGCAGCAGACATCTCGTGCTTTACTTCGTCTGCGGCGTGCTCCAACGCATGCATCTTTTCCAGCATTTCCTGAATGTTGGCATAATTGTAGTTTTCCAGGCACTCTTTTAAGTACTTGGCGGCATTGCAGCAGCAGTCTGCAGCCTGCAGATAGTTTTCGTAATAGTAACGGTCTTGCTTAGCCATAGTTAATTTCCTTTCTAATTAAAATATCCACATAAAGAGTTTTGTCATTAAAAATCCAATGATACCACAGCCGGGG